>JBKPQV010000120.1:0-6931 GCA_046734235.1 Acidobacteriota bacterium | reverse complement strand
CGCTGTCACACAAGCGAAAAGTCACAAGCTCGTAACTGCTTTAATTGGACTCGTCTTAGTCGGAGTAATCTCGACTATCGGCTACTTTGCATTTGTCTCTAAAGGCAACTCCAAGATCAATTCGATTGCAGTCCTACCGTTTGAAAACCGAAGCGGTAATCCGGATTCCGATTATCTGTCGGATGGACTTGCTGAATCTCTTATCTATCGGCTTTCGCAATTGCCTAATCTGAAGGTCAGTCCGACGAGTGCAATCATGCGATATAAGGGAAAGGATATTGACGCACAAAAAATTGGCAGCGAGTTGGGCGTGAGTGCAGTGATGTCCGGCCGGATGGTTCAGCGAGGAGAGAATCTTGCGATCAGCGTTGAGCTGATCGACGCGACCAGCAACAAATTGCTATGGGGCGAACAATACGAGCGGAAGATGTCTGACCTCCTGGCCACGCAACGCGAGATTGCAACGGCGATTACCGAGAAGCTGCAATTAAAATTGTCAGGTGACGATGCTAAAGGAATTGCCAAGCGATACACAGACAACAACGAAGCTTATCAGCTTTACTTAAAAGGCCGTTTTTACTGGAACAAGCGCACAGTCGACGGGCTTAAGGGCGCCGCCGAGTCCTACAAACAGGCGATTGAAAAAGACCCTACCTTTGCGCTTGCTTACTCGGGACTCGCCGAAACGTATGTTTTGTTCCCCGTCTATAGCGTGGCACCGCCAAAGGAAAGTATGCCCCAGGCAAAAGCAGCGGCGCTCAAGGCTCTGGAGATAGATGAGTCCATCGCGGAAGCTCATGCAGCCCTTGGTTTGTATTCCAGTAATTATGCATGGAACGATGCAGCCGCAGAAAAGGAGCTTCGTCGTGCAATCGAGCTCAAACCAAACTATGCGACGGCGTATCACTGGCTTGGAAATGTCTCGCTGTTGAATATGTCACGCTTCGATGAAGCAGTTGCGGCGGGCCAACGCGCCCAGGAGCTTGATCCGCTCTCTGTGATCATTAGTGCTGACCAGGGCTACAATCTACTTTTTGCACGCCGCTATGACGCAGCACTCGCACAAGGTCAGAAAGCTCTCGCGCTGGACCCAAATTTTTACTATACCCATTACCTTCTGGGCTGGGCTTATTACGGTAAAGGTATGTATCGGGAGGCGATCTCCGAATACCGGAAGTCTCTTGAGTTGAACCCTGACCCTTACGCAAAGGGACTTCTGGCGATCGCACTGTCGAAGTCTGGTGGTCGCGCCGAAGCCCTCAAGCTTCGCGACGAACTGGTCGCTGAATCAACTCGTCGCTACCTTCCCGGTTACCATATTGCGATTGCTAACATTGCCCTGGGTGAGAAGGACGAAGCAATCAAATGGTTAGAGAGAGACGTTAACGACCGCGGACCTCAATGTACGACGTTTGCTATTGATCCTTTGTTAGATGACCTGCGGGGCGATCCGCGCTTTGCGGACTTATTGAATCGGATCAAATCTTCTAAAATCGATTGAACGAATAGAGCACTCATAACATTGTGCGAAAACATTTCTCCCAGCACGACTTTTGCCCACTACATCATCATCTCCAAAATCGGTTCAGGCGGGATGGGTGAGGTCTATCTTTCCGAAGATACGAAACTCGATCGCCAGGTAGCTCTCAAGATTCTGCCAAGTGAATTCGCCGAAGATAGCGATCGAATGACTCGTTTTGTCCGCGAAGCTAAATCAGCTTCCGCATTAAACCATCCCAACATCATTACGATTCACGAAATTGGCGAAACTGACGGAATGCATTTCATCGCTTCCGAATACATCGAAGGCCAAACGCTGCATACGCTACTCCAACAAAGGTCACTGGATCTGAAGACCACGCTTGATATTGCGATTCAAGTCGCATCAGCACTTAACGCGGCACACAAAGCTGGAATCATTCATCGCGACATCAAACCCGAAAACGTGATGCTTCGACCCGATGGTCTCGTGAAGATTCTCGACTTTGGCATCGCCAAATTATCTGCCCGGAAAACAGATACCTTCGATGAAGAGGCAGCCACTGCACTCAAACAGCAAAGCACGAGTCCGGGTGTAATCATCGGGACGGCTAATTACATGTCACCCGAACAGGCGCGCGGCAAAGAGGTGAGTGCCCAGAGCGACATCTTCAGCTTCGGAATTGTGCTTTATGAAATGGTGACGGGGCGGCGGGCGTTTAGAGGTGAGAACGCTTTAGATGTTATCGGCGCGATTCTGCATAAAGAACCCACTCCGCTAAGACAACTCTCAGCCGATGTGCCGAACGAGATCGAGCGCATCATCACTAAGACCCTGCGCAAAGATCCCGAGGCGCGATACCAAACAGCCGGAGATCTATTAACGGATCTGAAGGACGCCAAACAAGAATTAGAGTTTAAGCAAAAGCTAGAACGCAGCATCACGCCGGATAGCCAGGAACCAAAAACACAAACAATTGTACCGCCGTCGACTGATGCGCCTCGAGAGGTGCAAAGCTCTACCTCGAGTCTTGAATATGCTGTTACGCAAGCAAAGAGTCACAAGCTGACCGCTGGATTAATCGCACTAGTGCTAGTCGGAGTGATCTCGACTGTAAGTTACTTTGCGTTTGTTTCCAGGGGCGCAGGCACAAAACAGATTAGTTCGATCGCGGTGATGCCGTTTGTCAACGAAAGCCGAAATGCAGAAGTTGAATATCTTTCGGATGGGATGACCGAAACGCTGATCAAGAGTTTGTCTAACTTATCCAGTTTAGATGTAAAGCCACGTTCAGCAGTTTTTCGCTACAAAGGTAAAGACCCGGATTTACAGACGATTGCCAAAGAGCTGAATGTTCAAGCGATCTTGAATGGCAGAGTAGCGCAACGCGGCGATCAATTAACGCTTAGCCTCGAGCTCGTTGATGTTCAAAAGAACAGTGTGTTGTGGACGGAGCAGTACGAACGCAAACAATCCGATCTTGTTTCTCTGCAGAGTGAAATTGCCAGGGATGTTTCAACAAAGCTAAAGGCGAAGTTATCGGGTGCGGAAGAAACCAAAGTAACCAGGAGCGCGACTGCCGACCCTGAAGCCTACCAAGCGTATTTGAAGGGCCGTTATTACTGGAACCGGCGCACAGCTGAAAATATTAAGAAGGCGATCGAGCAATTCAAGTTGGCGACGGATCGCGACCCGAATTACGCCCTGGCATTTGTTGGTCTCGCGGATTGCTATGCAGTTTCGAACGAATACGCTGGAACCCCCACAAGCGAAACACTCCCACAAGCGCGAAGGTATGCCGAACGAGCCTTAGCCATTGACGGTCAACTGGCGGAAGCTCACGCAACTTTGGGAATAGTCAATGAAAATTCGTGGCAATGGGGTGAAGGGGAAAAAGAATTCAAACGGGCAATCGAGCTAAATCCTAATTATCCGACGGTGTTTCATTGGTATTCAATTTTCCTCAAGAATATGGGAAGAAATGATGAGGCGGTGCCGATCATCAAACGAGCCCAAGAGCTTGACCCACTGTCGAGTGTCATCGCAGTGAATATTTCGAGAATGTATCAACTCCAAAATAACCATGCGGCGAGCATCGAAAACAGTCTCAAGCTAATTGAACTCGATCCAAATTTTGGCCCAGCTTATGAGTATCTCGCGCTGTCGTATCTGAAACGCGGACGCAACGCAGAAGCGATCGCGGCGGCTGGTAAGGCGGTGGAGTTGTCTAACCGATCCGGGATCTCACTCGGTGACCTGGGTTATGTCTATGCAGTCGCCGGCAAACGAACCGAAGCGCTCGACAAAATAAAAGAACTGGAAGGGAAGTACGCCAGAAAAGAAGCAATTGGAGCATATCTCGCTGCCGTTTATGCCGGGCTGGGCGATAAGGACAAAGCGTTTGAATGGTTGGAAAAAGATTTCCAGTCCCGAAATGGGAAGCTATCGGAAGTCCGATGGTCGCTTCAGTATGAATCCCTCCGCGACGATCCGCGCTTCAAGGATTTGCTGAAAAGAATGGGTTTGCCAGACATGGAACGGTCGGGGCAGTAGCCCGACGGTTACGGAGGGCTCCATCGATTGGCAAGCCCTCCTTTACAGTCGGGCTACTGCACCGGCTAAGCACTAACTATGAAACGTTGCCCCCAGTGCCATCGGGTTGAATCTGACAACTCACTTGCTTTTTGCCGAGTCGACGGAACCGCGCTTGTTACGGAAACGCTCAACGAAGATTCCGGCACAATCAGATTCAGTTCCGCGCCGACATCTAGTGAGGCAAACACAAACGTGCTTCCGCCGACGCTGACCGATCCTGGCATTAGGCCAGTTCAACAAACCACCGTACTTCCGCAACTCGCGAACGAAAGCACTCGTCGACTAGCCAAACGGAAAGCCTGGCCATTGATCGTCGCGCTGATAGTCACGTTGATGGTTATTGCAATAGTGGGCCGTTACTTCTATTCGCGTACTAAGAAGATCACCTCGATCGAATCCATCGCAGTCATGCCGTTCGTGAACGAGAGCGGCAACGCAGATCTCGAATACCTGTCGGATGGCATCACTGAGTCGCTCATCAACAGTCTTTCACAACTACCAAATTTACAGATCAAATCTCGCTCGTCGGTATTTCGTTATAAGGGAAAGGAGATCGATCCCAAGAAGATTGCCTCGGAACTAAATGTTCAATCGCTGTTGACCGGTAGACTCACACAGCGTGGCGACCAAATGACTTTGAATGTGGAACTAATTGATCCTGCGACCGAGAATGTGTTGTGGGGAAATAAATATGAACGCACCGCGTCGCAACTCATCGCCCTGCAAACGCAGGTTGCTAAAGACATATCCAACAAAGTAACCAAGTTATCGAGCGCAGACGAAGCAAAGTTAACGAAGACCTACACGACAAATCCCGAAGCGTATAAATTCTTTCTCAAGGGCCGTTACTTCAGCAGACAATTTACTCTCGACGGATTCAAGACTGGCGTCGCTGCCTTTAACCAGGCAATCGAACTGGATCCGAATTATGCCCTGGCTTACGCGGGACTGTCTGATGCGTACTTTTATGCGTCGACGGTCCATCTACAGCCGACTGAGGCTCTGCCGAAAGCCGATGAGTATGCGCGTAAGGCATTGGAGCACGACGATTCCTTAGCCGCGGCTCACCATTCAATTGCAAACGTTAAGGCAAACTATGAACGCGATTTTTCTGGAGCAAAGCGCGAGTTTGAACGCGCAGTGGAATTGGATCCTCGCGACTCGCCCACCTGTTTTGATTACAGTTGGCTCCTTTCCATCCTGGGTGAAAATGAACGAGCAGTTGACGTAGCGGAACGAGGCGTACAACTCGAGCCTCAAGACGCTCAGATGTCTGCGCAAGTCATCGGAGCTTACGTGATGGCTCGCCGGTACGATGAAGCGCTTCAGAGAGTGCCAGCCGCCAGCAAGCTTGATGAAAAGGGTTGGTGGACATACTACTGGCAAGGTATTGCTTACAGTGAAAAGGGAATGCACGACAAAGCAATCGAGTCCTTGCAAATCGCCGCGCGGCTCGACGATTCGACACTTATTCGCGGCGTCTTGGCGCACGCCCTCGCGCGTGCGGGACACAAAGGGGAGGCACAGCGAGTAATCGACGACTTGATCGCACTGTCCAAAAGCAAATTTGTTTCGCAGTCAACCATTGCGATGGGATACGCAGGGTTGGGCGACAAAGACAAAGCATTTGAATGGCTGGACAAATCCTACGAATCACACGACGAAGCGATTTATTGGACTAAGAATCACCCCATGTTTGAGCCGTTGCGCGGCGATCCGCGCTACATGCCATTGCTAAAACGACTGAATCTGCCGCAATAGTTTTTTACCATGATGACTATTCGCATAATCATCTGTCTGAGCGTCACTATCCTATTGAGTCCATCGTCTCGAAGGATCAGTCATGCGCTTTCGGACGAAGAGAGACGGCCTGTCAATGAGGTAAAGGGGGCGAGCCCCTACCTTTTTGTTTGGACGGCAGATGAAGATGAAAAAGACTCAGACTTCCTTGCGGTGATTGATGCGCAAGCGTCTTCGCCAACTTACGGGGAGGTCATTGCCACGTTGCCTGTAGGTGTGCGTAGTACCAGTCCACATCACACGGAATACGAATTCCCGGCCGGGTCCATTCTGTTTGCGAATGGCTGGGGCGGCGGACGCACGTTCATCATTAATCTTAACAATCCGAAGAAACCGCGTTTGGCTGGTCAATTCACTCAACGCGCAGACTATGGTTTCCCTCACAGCTTTACGCGATTACCTAATGGAAATGTTCTCGCCACCTTCCAGGTAAAGAGGAAAGGTTATCAGCCGCCTGGTGGACTGGTTGAATTGGATAGTCTTGGCAGGTTTTTGCGGGGAACCAGCGCCGATGTTCCCGGTATCACTGATAAGAAATTGTTGTGGCCCTATAGCCTAACGGTAATTCCCCAAATCGATCGAGTAATATCGACGAGTAGTGAGATGGGATTGCCCGGATGGGCTTCACCCACGACACATGGTTCGGATCACCAACACACTTTAACGGATACCAATCATATCCAAATCTGGTCACTCAAGGATCTGCGACTTATCGCAACTATCCCGCTCCCGCCGGCGCCAAACGGCAAAGCTCAACTCAACCCGGCCGAGCCTCGAGTCCTGCCAGACGGCACCTTATACGTGAATACTTTCAATTGCGGACTGTACCGAGTGATTGGACTTGAAAGTTCAGACCCCAAGGCAGAGTTTGTCTATTCATTTCCGGGCGCAGGCACGAACTTTGAGTGTGCGGTCCCCGTCGTAGTGGGGAGATTCTGGATTCAAACTGATCCTTCACTGCCGGGTTTGGTAGCGTTGGATGTCACCAACCCTGTCAGGCCGGTTGAAGTGTCACGTCTGATTTTTGATAAGCGGTTCGAGAAGACGCATTGGGTT
>JBKPQV010000119.1:0-7736 GCA_046734235.1 Acidobacteriota bacterium | reverse complement strand
TTTGCAGCAGTTCTACCTGTGGCTGCTGTACGGATTAAACGTCATCAAATGGCATTTTTATGATGATTTTCGTGACGTGATACTAGGTCGAATTGGTGAGACACGCATTGCGCGACCAAAACGATGGGAATTAGTTGGTTTCGTGGGTGGTAAGTTGTTCTTTTTTACATTTGCGCTTGCTTTACCGCTTTTGTTTCATTCTGCTTGGGTCGTGCTGCTGTTCTATGTTCTCACTGTGAGCCTCGCCGGGCTGTTAATAAGTGTCGTGTTTCAACTCGCTCATTGTGTGGAAGATGCTGAATTCCCGATACCGGGAGCAGATCACAATTCCATGGAGAACGCGTGGGCGGTTCATCAGGTGGCAACTACCGTAAATTTCTCGCGGCAAAATCGCGTGCAGAGTTGGCTGCTTGGTGGACTGAATTTCCAAATCGAACATCATCTTTTTCCGCGTATTTGTCACGTGAACTATCCAGCAGTTTCAAAGCTGGTGGAACAGACCTGTGCCGATTTTGGAATCAGATATCGCGAACACACCTCTTTTGCTTCGGGGCTTTTATCGCATTTCCGCTGGCTACGACAGATGGGAGCGCCGCCGACAAATAGGGAGCGGCCACTGATGAATGCAGATGGGGTGAACTAAAGAAGCCGATCAAGATTGCTAGCTGGCGACCCGGTCGAGCAATCCTGCCGATTCTCGATCGAGATAGAGTGTGACAGAGTCATGTTGCTGTAGGATCGAGGCAGGTCGCAGGGGACTCACCGGTAGTTCAACACAATTCCTCACTGCTTCTGCTTTACGTTTATCAGGAACAATGCAGAGAATGTTACGAGCTTTTAGTATTTGATTGATCGACATCGAGATTGCCTGGGTTGGTACTTCATCGACACCGCTAAACCAACCTTCACCAACTTGTTGCTTACGGCAAGCTTCATCAAGGTCTACAACCAGGTAAGCCTGCGTAGTTTCAAAATCGGCGGGCGGATCATTGAATGCCAAATGACCGTTTTCGCCAATTCCGACAAAAGCAGCATCGATCTGTAGTTGGGAAATCAGTTCACCTACTCTTAGGCACTCCGCGTTGACATCACTGGCATCACCGTTGATTAAGTGAAAGGCTCGTGGCTTTACGCGATCGACGATTCGTTCTTTCAGATAGCGGCGAAAACTCGCTGGATGAGTCTCTGGAAGTCCTACATATTCGTCGAGATGAAAGAAAATAACTTTGGTCCAGTCGATTGGTTCCCGAACGAGAAAATCGAGGAATTCAAACTGCGAAGCTCCAGTTGCTGCAATCAAGTTAGCTTCGCCACGTTCAGTAATCGCTGCCTGGATAATCTTTGTAGCATCATTCGCCGCGGTTTTTCCCAGATCAGTTTTTGAATCAAATACTTTTAGATCCAATGCGCATCCTTTCGCTGGAACTACCTAACCTGGTAGCTGGTCATTTCAATTCTCTGCTATAAGTGTGTCCGATATGCTTCCGCTTGTCGGTGTTGGATTCGAACATTCAACTTCCCCGACAAGGTAGAGAGCCTGTTGGAAGAAGTGGCGGTCTTATATGCGTCCTGAAAGGACGCGAGCAAATTAATGTACTGTCAGTTGCGGCGGTAAAACCCTTCTAATTGATAACTACTGCGGTTCGAATTTGGAGACGGCCGCCGGCTCGCGTCCTTTCAGGACGCTCATACCTGCCACTTCTACCCAGGGTTCCGCTTCGCTCCACCCTGGGCTTTATGCTTAGGCCGCTCCGCGGCAAAGACTATTGCAAGAGCCTCTGAAGCATATCGGACACACTTATAGCAGACGCCGAGAACGCAGAGAATTACAGAGGAATTCAACTGACCCATTGGTGCTAACCTAAACCATCTGCCATGTACCGGTAGTCGAAGATTGTTCTACGGCATCGAGCACTCGCTGGTTTTTTACACCATCCTCGAAATTTGGAGTAGGAAGCCTGTCTTCTGATATTGCCTTTAACAGCTCAAAGACAGTATGTGTGAACGTGTGCTCGTACCCAATGATATGACCGGGGGGCCACCACCCACTCAAATACGGATGCTGTTTGTCAGTTACTTGAATAGTTCTGAATCCGCTATTCGGTCCTTCATCCGTAAACAACTCCAACTCGTTCATTCGTTCCAGGTTAAATACTAAGCTTCCTCGACTACCATTAATCTCAAAGCGATTAAAATTTTTTCTGCCGGTCGCATAACGCGTCGCTTCAATACTCCCAATCGCTCCATTTTGGAATTCCACTAAAGCCAAAGCCGCATCGTCGACATCAACTTGCGCACGTTCTTGACTGTTTAGGACAGGACGTTCGGAAACAAATGTCTTGAGTAACGCACTGACGCAATTGATTTCACCCACCAGGTACCGACCCAGATCAGTAGAGTGCGAGAAGAGATCACCAAGAGCCCCTGAACCGGCCTTTGATTTATCAAGGCGCCAACGGGTAGGAAATTCTGGATTGCGCAGCCAATCCTGAAGATAAGTCGCCCGGTAGTGATAGATGGTGCCCAGCTCACCGTTGTTGATGATTTCTCTAGCTAAAGAGACGGCAGGAACACGCCGGTAGTTGTGGCAAATCATGTGAAGGCAATGATTCGTTTTCGCCGCGTCGAACATATCCTCGGCTTCTTGCAGAGTGTTAGCCAAAGGTTTTTCGCAAAACAAGATCTTTTTGGCCTCCGCTGATGCAATAGCAATCGGAGCATGTGTGTATCCTGGTGAACAGATATCAACGATATCTATGTCCTTGCGCGTTACAACATCCTGCCAATCAGTGACAAATTCCTGCCAGGAAAAATCTTCCGCTACCTTCTTCCCGGCTGTTTCATTTCTTCCGCAGATCACCTTGAGTACTGGTTCGTAAGGTGCATCAAAAAACGCCCGTACTTGTCGCCAGGCATTACTATGAGCGCGGCCCATAAAGCCGTACCCGATCATTGCGATGTTTAGTTTGCGCATCGGATCCGAAAGCCTTTACCTGAATTGCTGAGCAATGTAGTCCGCTGACCTGAAGGCCAAAGCCATTATCGTTAACACCGGATTGACGCCGCCGTTTGTGACGTGAATGGATCCATCAATTACGAACAGATTGTCATGATCATGGACTCGTCCCCATTCATCCGTCACGGATACTTCTGGATCTATTCCCATCCGACATGTGCCTGCTTGATGCTGTTTACCGCTTAGAACCAGGCCTGGTTGTGTACTCCAAAGGGTCTCACAGCCACTCGCCTGTAACCACTCGACGCCTCGCTTCCTCATGTATTCAGCAGCTTCGACGGTGGCTGGATGAGTAGTGCCGCTCAAACGCGCGACAGGAATGCCCCACTTATCTCGAACACTTTTTTCGATGGTGACGCGACCATCGGGACTCGGAATGTCCTGGACAGGTCCACGTAGATGCATTACGCGAGTGTAGTTGTCGCGCATAAATTGTTTATTTGCTTTGCCCCATCGAGGAAGGTCCGGAGGAAGAGAGTCGTACCAAAAATCTATCGGAGGCTTAATGAAATCATCAGCCAACATTCCGCCACCGACAATGCCAGGATTGTCGTGATTGAACTGCAACGTTGCAATAGTGACTCCTGGTCCAATGCCATTGAAGACTCGGCTTGATGAAATACCGTAAGCTCGCGGATACAAGTGGCCCTGTAAGTTGCGTCCAACTTGATCATGAGCATTTCCAAGTCCGTTTGGGTGAAGGGAAGACTGAGAATTCAAAAGTAGTCGCGCGGACTCAATTGCTCCACAAGAAACGATGACCACTTTGCTTCGAGCACTTTCCCTGCGAATCGTACCGCTTAAGTTAGTGAAGAACGTAACTCCGTTTACGTCACCGCGCTCGTCAATGTCGATCTGTTCAACTATTACGTTTGTTAGTAGTTCGCAATTACCAGTAACAAGTGCGCGAGGAATCACAGTATTGTGGGTCCCGTTTTTCGCATCGGTGGGACATGCGAATCCGACGCAATACTTACAGGCTATGCACTGATCTCTACCCTGGTATGGTTTAGTGTTGATGAGGAGAGGAACTGGTGTCGTACTCCAGCCGAGCCGGTCAGCGCCTTTGGACAACGCTATTGTTTGCGGACTTGGCGGTACCGGGGGCAACGGATATTCACGCTGTCGAGGAGTTTGAATTTGCGTTCGACCGTCGCCCGCGATTCCTAATTCCCACTCGACTCTTTCATAAAACGGTTCGAGTGTTTCATACGATATCGGCCAGTCTGCCAATGAACTTCCTTGCGGAATTCCATACTTAGTCGCCATTCGAAAATCGTCAGGGAGGAATCGCCAGGCCTGAGCGCCATACACGCGTGTGCCTCCTCCTACGCATGCCGCATTGTTGTGATAATCAGGGTGATGTGGTTTGACGGTTCTCGAAACGCCGGCAGGGTTAACAAAGACTCGCGGATTTCCGTCTAAATCAGGTCCAGCATTGTGACCGTAAACCGATAGTCGTTGATTACGTAAATGATCCCGTGGAATATCTTTGAAACTCAAAGCTGGACCACGCTCAAGCAACAAAACACGTTTGCCGGACTCTGCCAGAACACATGCAACGATGCCGCCAGCTGCACCTGCTCCCACAATGACCACGTCGTAATCATTCATCAAGTTAACCCTCTTGAAAGCCAGTCATAACCCATGAAATAGATCCCCTATTTCCGCCTTGTTCTGGATCGCTGTAGTACCCCTCGGCAGTTGTTCTGACCAGCATGTCAAAAAATTGGTCCGGCGCTATTGGCCAGGACGAAATTACTTTTCCCCTTTCGACATTTTCGAGAAGCGTGACCTTTTCATTTGAACTGAGATCAGCGAACGACCTGTCAAATCGTGCTCGCGACTCTGACTCAATCCCGTCGAGCCCGGCTGAGAAAAACTCGCGCTGCTTGGCCAAATCTTTCTCAAGCAAGCTCGCGATAAAGTCGCAAACGCCTGCATCGAAAGCTCCGGGGTAATCGTCGGGTGGTATCAGAGAGTCAACGACCGCACGCAAAGTCTCAGTTCTCATAACAATTATTTCAATTCAATGGTCTTCTGAATCGACGCACCGGTAACCACATCCGTCGCCTTAATTGTGTACTGGCCGGGAACGTCATTGAGAGCAAAAGGCAAAGTGAAGGACGCATTGCCTCTATTGAGTAATACGTTTCCTGAGTAGAGAGGCAAACGAGTACCGTCTGGTGCGAGAACCTGGGCGCGAACTAGAGCGGTGTTTGACTGGCTCGAAGTTAGAGCGAAGATAGCGGGTTCACCGAGCCTTGCTGTAATCGGGCCTTGAAGAGCGATTTCGTTTTGTTTGGGGCTTAACCCAAACACCAGGGCATCACCCACGAGAATAGAAGTATGAACAACGTCGGTGAAGCCGAACTGTTGACCAGTTCGAACGTTGGTGACGTACATTTTGCGGGGGAGTTTGATAGTTATTTCTTGTTTGGCGACTTGACCGAGATCGGAATCGTTGTAAGTAGTGACTCCATCTTGTCCAACAATCCCCGCGGTGGCCACGTTATCTTTCACCAGGGCAAGGATTTCGGAATCGCCAAACTTGTAGCGTGCGATTTGTGCCTGGGAAAGCGGCTTCCCATCTGGTGATGAAATCTCAATTGACTTCTTTACATTGGCCTTCTCAAAGATTTTGCGCAGCAACTCTCGGTAACTGGGGCCTCCAAAATGTGCTGAGCGCATTTTTGGATATTGATCGAGAGTAGTGTTTAGGTAAATTGTCCATCCCTTTCCAACACTGTGGAAGAGGCCCGCATCCGCGTTACCAATCTGAAAAAGAGCCTGAGCGGTAGATGCCTTAAGATCGGGTTCAGCAACTCGAAAGTCTGTAAGGTTATTGAAAGAAAACCCAAACTGCGCTGCCGCTGCATTAACGTGAACGGCTCCCGAAACCAGCTTGAGATCACGTTTGTCTGAACCAGGTGTGGTGATACCAAACAATTTGTTCAAAGCGTCACTCGTCTCCCATGCGCAGTGTTGGTCCATTAAACCTGGTGCTGCATCGGCAATCACAACTCCGCCACGCGAAACGAACTGCTCAATATGTTGAATTTCTGAACTCGAGAGGGCGAAAGAGAGCGGCAAAATCAATACTTTGTACTTGTCGTTGGAAATCGGATTCTTTGCGACGTCCTCAGAAGAAACGAAATCAAATTGGAGGCCGAGATCCTTTATGGTTTTCACCCAACCATCTCGATTAGCAGGAAAACTCAGGCGAGCCTTGTCTGGCACTTCGTCATCGTCGTCACTGCTGCGTTGGTGGAAACCCAGAATGCTTGCAGCATGAATCGATGGCATCGAGTAGTACAGGGCTATCCCGTCGCGCTGGCGAGTCGACTCCATGAGGAGTTTGCCGATCCCCTCAGACCTGAGTGAATTGAACGCCCTCCCCATATCGCGAGCAGAAGCTGAATAAGTCATATCCGGATTTAAGAATGAGTACATCCAGAATATGTTGGGGTGCAGGACGTTATGAATAGCAGCGGTCCAGATGGCATTCTGTACAGCTAGCCCGTGGGAACCGTAGCCAGTCCAAAATCCGATCATTGCATTTGGTTTGGCAAACGAGCGATGCATGTCCCATTGATTGCCACCGTCGTAAGAAAGAAAGTCATCAATAACACGATCTAATCGCGACCAATCAGCACCGTCGTATGCGTTAGTAGCCTGAGTTCCTGAGACTGCAATGTGTGCGTTTGGATCCCCCTCGATCGCAGCATCACGAGCTATTTGATACGCACGTGCGAAAGTAATCTCCATGAAGGTTCGATGATCGGCCCAGGGGGCAAAGTTTCGACTCTTCTTTGCTTCGTCGGTAGTGTATGGAACGACCTGAGACCAGTCGGTGAAACTCGTTCGCCACTCCTTATTAAGAGCGACGAGCGTTCCATATTCCTGCTTGAGCCATGTTCGAAAGTCAGCAAGCGCCGGCGGACTCCAATCGAAATCAACCGCGTCTCCGTAGGACGTCAAAGAACCTTCGTCCCCGACAAAGTAATAATCCATGTTGTAACGAGCTTTGTTTCGAGCAGACGCACGCACGATGTCGGCAAGACCGTTCATGAAGACACGATCGTTAAAAGAAGGAGTGCGGTGCAGGAACTTTTTGTCGCCCGTTCGCTTGTACAATTCCTTCTTGGTCAGATAGCCAAGGGCCTCAAAGTCACCGGTCTTCTGATAATCAACTATTGCACGTTCCATTGCTTCAGGAGTTGTCGGTCCACGGTCATACCAGTACACGCCAAACGTGCCTCGAGGAATGTTTAGTGAATTATCAACATCTCCGCTCCAGGTGAAGCCGGTGTCAGCAGCTGCACCTCGAACCATCCGCATCTGCGCGTCCTGCAGATAATGTTTTGTGCCTCCGAAAGAGACGAGGGCTGTATATTCTTTGTTTCTGCGAACGTCCTGGACCACCATCACCGGCTTGGCTCGTACTTGATCGACAATGGCGCCTCGCTCGTCGACAAGTTCACCATTTACAAACGCAAGCTTTCCAAGAAAATTCCTGAGCGAGAAAGTGAACGTACGTTCACCTCGGGCTGGTGCAGAGATCGTGCCCAGTAATCGGCCCAAATCATCACTCACCTGCATTCTCATCTGCAGACCTGATAGATCTCCGGAAGCTCGTAATACGGCGCTTAACGTCTCCGCGCGCTTGTACACATCAACGCCCGGCTTGACGCTATTCATCATTGCGCGTTTGGGTGTA
>JBKPQV010000118.1:0-6169 GCA_046734235.1 Acidobacteriota bacterium | reverse complement strand
GGTTAGTAGCAGTGAAATTGAAGCACCACACGGCATAAAGCCGGTGGTGACTTAGCGATTTTGTCCGCGGGTTGGTAGCAGTGAAATTGAAGCACCACACGGCATAAAGCCGGTGGTGTCCTAGTGGTTCTCTCTGCGGGTTGGTAGCAGTGAAATTGAAGCACCACACGGCATAAAGCCGGTGGTGTCTTAGCGATTTTGTCCGCGGGTTGGTAGCAGTGAAATTGAAGCACCACACGGCATAAAGCCGGTGGTGTCTTGCCGATTTTTCCTCGGCTTTCTAGCAGTGAAATTGAAACACCACGCGGCATAAAGCCGGTGGTGTCTGGTTAATTAATGGTGTGAGAGTGGCCGTGATTCTAAGAGCGGCTCGATTCGCGTGGGACTATTTCAAAATTCAGTCTTTGCGTGCCTCGAATAACCGTAACAGGAATCTTTTTTCCAATGCGTTCATCCGTCAGCAACTTGTGCAAATCATCGATGCCTTGAATCGGTTGATCATCGAAGCTGACAATCAAATCGCCAGCGAGCAATCCAGCTTCTTTCGCGGGACTAACCTTCGTGTTGTTTTCAAACGACACAATCAGCACTCCAGACTCAACTGGCAGCTGATAGTAGCGAACAATCCGCCGCGGAATCGGAACGTTCTGACCTGCGAATCCAATGTAGCTGCGACTTATCCGGCCATCACGAATTAATCGTCCGGCAACAAATTTGGCAGTATCAATCGAAGTCGCGAAACAGATGCCTTGCGCGGGAAGAATCATGGCTGTGTTGACCCCGATAACTTCGCCCCGTGTATTAACGAGTGGTCCACCTGAATTACCAGGATTCAAGGCTGCGTCGGTTTGGATAACACCGTCCATCAATCGTCCAGATTGGGCCCGGAGCGAGCGACCGAGCGCACTTACCACTCCTGCAGTAACTGAATACTGAAAGCCATAAGGGTTACCTATTGCAATAACCAGTTGGCCAACGCGGATAGAGTTGGAATCACCGAGGATTGCGGGAACGATGTTAGGTGCGTTTATTCGAATTACCGCCAAGTCAGTATCGGGATCGTCACCGATCAATTGAGCTTGAAAGCGTCTTCCATCCATCAAGGCAACGTCGATGCTCTTTGCCCCGTGAACTACGTGGCTGTTTGTGAGAATGAAGCCGTCTGGCGTGAAAACGAAACCGGAACCACTTCCGCTTGGCTCGCCCTGGCCTTGTCTTCTGCCTGAACGCGTTCCGGTCACCTGAATGTAAACAACCGATGGGCTTACTTTCTCGGCCGACTCGATAACCGCACGTGAATAGGCGTCCAATAAGGCGTCATCAGATAAAGAACTATTTGAATCGTTCTGTTCAATACTTTCGGATAAATCTGTGTTTTCTATAGCTGTGGGTATTGCGAATTCCATTTGTATCTCCTGGTTCCAATAATACGAAACTCTGTCAAGCGCTCGGAGTTTCAGTTAAGTTTCGAGTTTCAAGTCGAGTACTGAGGAGATTTAAGGCGAAACTTGAAACTCGAAACTTGAAACTCGAGACTTAGTGAGACGTGGTACGATTTCGGTAACTGGGAGGTGCTTCTGATGGGATGGGATGGTGATGATTTAGCTGGACAAGCCGAGGACGCACTCGAACGACAGCAGGCAATGGCGGAAGCGCGAACGAACAAGCCGCGCCTCACCTCGGAGGAAAAGAATCGCAACGTTGAACTGGAGTCCCTGCGTTTATCACGTTCGCGCGTCGTGGCACAACTGCAAAACGCCAGGAATCCAGCTCATCGAGCAATGTTGGAAAACGCGCTGAAGTCAATTGACGAAAAGTTGCAGGCGTAGCTTAGTTGCTTACTTGCTTTCGTAAACCAGCACACGCTTGGTTGCGCTTCGACCTACCAGGTAACCGGTGACTGCACCAACGCCGGCGCCGATAACAGCCAAACCAGCAGTTGCAGCTTTGTCGATTTTGTCAAAGCCTGAATCATCGTTGGCGATGGCGATTCCTCCCAAGCCGGCCCCTGCTCCTGCACCAATGCCCATACCGATTAGCGTTGCTGGCGTAGCAGATTTCCTGGTGACTTGATGCACGGTAGAAACCTCATCGCGTTTTAACTCAACCGAGGAGCCTTTGCTAAAAACGGTCAACCCCGAATCGGACACAGCTGATAGTTGTCCTTCGACCTTCTTCCCGGTCTTGAGTTTGACGGCGATTTTGCTGTTAGTAGGCAAGTTTCGTAACGCGCCCCAGTCGTTTGAGGTTCCCTGAGCCGTCGCGATTACTGGCGAAAGAATTATCGATGCGATTAGCCCTGCAATGAGCGCAACTCTTCTGACAATGACCATCGATCTTCTCCTGGTTTCGTGAGCATTAAGGTTCGTTGATTCGAAGAAATGAGGAGATGCTTTTACGCTGAAAGGAAGAACTAGTCAATGCTTAGGTTAAGGAAGCCAAGAGTCCCCTTGGCGCCTGAGCCCCAACCGACGCGCTTGTGGGGAACAAAACTAAAAGTATCAAAACCAGGTCCTTCAAGTTGTTTCCAACTTTGTCCATCATCAGTTGAGTAGTCGCCACCAGACGGACCTAATGCAATTATGGTTTTGGTTCCGGGTACGTAGGCGACAACGGAGCGAAAGCCTGACAGTCCCTGGGCCAGTTTCCAGGTTGCGCCACCATCCGTGGTGAAAGCCAGATTTTTAACTGCTTCACTTTCCTTAGTGTAATCACCCCCCACAATAACGCCATTCTTTGCGTCTCGGAATGCAATCGAGAAAATTCCTGTGGAAGGTCCTGCCGCCAAAGGTGTTTCCGCAGTTTGCCATGTACGGCCTCGATCTGAAGTACGCAATACTCGAGCTTTTGCAGCAGCGCCTGTTCCAATCCAAGCATAATTCTTTCCAAAGACTGCGATGTTAGTTCCGCTTGCAGCGAAGGCGCCTTCATTTGGCAAAGCTGCCGGTAACGTTGAGGTAGAGAGCCGCGACCAAAGTCGGCCGCCATTTTCTGTAGTTAGAATGTCGAGACTGCCATCGATCGAATCACCAAAAACGATGCCGTGCTCGCTGTCCCAGAAGGACATCGCATCAAAGAAGGCTTTAGGATCTTCATTTTTGAACTGAAGTGTCCAGGTTTTGCCACCGTCGATCGTTTTGTAGATCCGGGATGCCTGCCCGGTACCAATACTCAGTACATATGCGGTTTCTGAATCGATCGCGTCGACGTCACGAAAGTCGAGTGCGTCGCTTGTGACCGTTAACTTTTGCCATGTGGCCCCCCCGTCAGTGGTGCGCAATACGGTGCTGCCCGATCCACTAGCCCATGCCACGCGCGAACTTACTGCACTGATGCCCCGCAGTCGCGCAGTTACGCCGCTGGTTTGTTGAGTCCAGGTAGGGGGAAAAGTGAGAATGATTGTTAGTAGGTTGATGATAGTCAGCGTCGCGCAAGACAACTGGTTAGCTCCTTAGTTTTAGTGAACCCACAATTACCGTCTGCCTGCCGCTCGCAAGTCGCTTTCTTATAACATGCGTACTCCGCTTTGTACTCACAAGTTGACATGACAGTTTCGTCAGCGCAAATCTGACTTGAACACCCAGTCTTGATACACGGCTTCAAGGCGCTCGAGGCGCTCTTCCGTAAATAAAGCTGCGTGATATCAAGTGCCTCACTACGTCCCGCAGGACCAGTAACGGTTTGATGAGTACCCACTGCGAGGACGCCTTCCCGACCCGTCATCGAACGATTTACTTCTTCCATCACTTCACTGGCAGGCTCGTCAAACTTAAGGTTGACGCCAGCGATAGTTCGAGTTGCGTTTGCGTTGAGTTTTGTTTCTCTATGCGTTTGGCAAGGAGCTGCGATACAACGCACACCCAGATCTCGCACTCGAAAAAAATCACCTTGGGGAAAGCTGGATGATACCGCCTCCCATGATTCCAAAACTTTAAGCACCCCATATTTCCCGTTTCGACTACCTTTGGTTGTTAACAAGCCTCGAATCAGGGCCTTTCTGGCTTCTACTTCGCTTGAACCATTCCAATCGATGCTCGCTACGTAACACTCCGACATCCTCTTTCCGTTTGCGCAACGCGTGACGCCTTGGTTCACGAGTCTAACAAAGTAACCACCGCACATTGGAGAGGCGCACTTTCTGAGGTCTGGCCGCACAAGATAGAAACTCGAATTTAGGATCGGAGCCTCGGCTTCGATTATGTTGTTGACTTCCGGAACGGCTGAAATTGGGGGCGCCTTCGGCGCAGGTGGCGCCAACATCGAAATGAGTGTTACCCCAATTAACAACCCTCTCAAATAGACCAAAGTAAACATGCGTCACCTCCGAGAACGAAACTCACCAATTGAAGGAACGAAGAAGCCGCCTCTTGTTGCGCTATAATCCGCTCGCTCATAAACATCAATTAACAGAGATTAACCAATGCCTACTCAAGTTTCACGACGCCACTTCCTAACTGCAGCTGGCACATCAGCTATCGTTGCGACAGTCTATAACGCCATTAATGTCAAAGGTGCAACGCTTTTCATTGATTCGTATTTTCCCGGCGAGACCAGTACGCAGGCTGCGGCAATGCAGCCCTGGCTAGTGAAACTGGATGAATATATTGCCAGGCACATGCGTGAAACTGGTGCCCCCGGTATGACACTGGCCCTGGCAAATCGTGATGGTCTGATCCGAGTGTCGACCTATGGGTTTGCCGATACGAAAGCCGGCCTCCGCGTTGTTCCTGAAACGATGTTTGAAATTGGCTCCATCTCGAAATCTTTTGTTGGGCTTGCCCTCATGCAGCTCCACCAGGAAGGGAAACTAGATCTCAATAAGCCAGTTACTGATTATCTACAATGGCTGAAAATCAATTCGAAATTTGCTGCGGTTACAACGCATCACATCCTTAGTCATTCTGCTGGTCTGCCTGGAGTGCCACTGTTATTGGACGCATTGCTAAGTGAGTTATGGACTGCATATGCACCCGGTCAACGTTTCCTCTATTCAAACACTGGTTACAACATTCTTGGTTACTTGATCGAAGCATTAGATAAGAGGCCATTCGCGGAATCTATTCGCACTCGTTTACTCGAACCTTTAAATATGACCGCAAGTGCTCCGATCATTACAAATGAGACCCGTTCGAAAATGGCAATCGGCTATGGGCCACTCAATACAAGCCGTCCTTTCCCAGCGCTGGGTCCACTTGGTGAAGCACCCTGGCTTGAGATGGACCAGGCAGCGGGCAGTATCGCCTCAACACCCGCAGACATGGCCAAGTACATTCGCATGCTGGTGAATCACGGAGCATTACCGAAAGGCCGATTGATATCCGAAGAAACTTTTAATCTGTTTATTAAACCGGAGATCAAATCTCCGTTTCGCGGTGAAGAGGCCTCGTACGCATATGGTCTGTGGAATAGCGATATCGGAGGACACACGCGCTTGCGTCATACAGGAGGGATGGTCGCCTTTAGCTCGTCGATTGACGTAGATGTGACGAGTGGGGTAGGAGCGTTTGCATCAGTAAACGCGAACTTGCGGGGTTATCGACCAGTAGCAGTAACAAAGTTTGCCGTCGAGCTTATGAATGCATCTCTTGAAGGAAAACCACTTCCTTCCGCACCAGCCGCACCACCTTCGCCGACTGAAGTTAAGAATGCTGCTGAATATGTTGGTGTATTCACATCACCCGATGGCAAGAAGCTCGAGTTCAAAGCTGAAGGTGAGAAGTTGGTTCTCCTTCACAGGCAACGTCAGATTGTTCTTGAGCGCACTGGACGGGATCTGTTCTTGGTTAAGGATCCCGATTTTAGTACTTACTTACTGGGATTCACGCGCGAACAGGGCAAAGTTACCGAAGCTTATTATGGAAGTGATTGGTATCCGGGCGCGAATTATTCAGGTCCACGCACGTTCACCACTCCTAAAGAATGGGACGGGTTTGTGGGTCATTACGCCAACGACAGTCCGTGGTATGGTGATTCAAGAGTTGTTTTACGCAAGGGCCAACTCTTTGCGGATGGAGTTCAGCCCTTAGTGGCACGTAATGATGGTAAGTTTGGTCTTGGCGATCCCGAGGCTCCAGATTGGATTGCTTTTGAATCGATAATCAACGGGCAGGCGATGAGGCTTAATCTTTCTGGCGTGATATTCCGTCGCACCAATACTCCCTAGTTGGGG
>JBKPQV010000117.1:0-2895 GCA_046734235.1 Acidobacteriota bacterium | reverse complement strand
ATTTCATCAAGCAAAACAGGTGGGTTGCCTACTAGGTTAAAAGTACGACGATGACGGACGATCGTAGCTGCGGAAGGTCGGCTGGAGAATGGTGAGATCATTCAAGAGCTTACTCGTCCAAACCAAGCTATACTTTTGCGCATCTATGACCAACCACATAAGGCAGCTGGCGGTTTGGGTATTACTTATTGGACCCCTCAACTGCTCGCTCGCAGCAACTGAGGTAAAACGTCCGCGAATTCTGGGTGTGGCGCACGTAGCGCTGTTCGTTAGCGATCTTGAAAAAGCACGCGCCTTCTATGTGGGCTTTCTTGGCTACGAAGAACCTTATGTGCTGAAGCGGGACGACGGCTCAGTTCGTATTGCCTTCATTAAGATCAACGAAACGCAATATCTCGAGCTCTTCACGGAGAGTCCAAAGCAAGACGGCCAACTCAATCACATCTCTTTTTTTACTGACTCAGCTGAAGGGATGCGCGCTTATCTGGGATCCCACGGAGTGAAGGTGCCGGATAAAGTTAGCAAGGGTCGCATCGGAAATCTCAATTTCAACGTTATCGATCCTGACGGTCATACTGTGGAGATCGTTGAGTACCAGCCAGACAGTTGGACCACTCGTGAGCGCGGTAAATTCATTCCGGACACTCGTATTTCAACGCGCATGGCCCACTCCGGGGTTTTAGTACGCCAGCTTGATCCGGCGCTCAAGTTTTACAGCGACATTCTTGGCTTCCGCGAGTTCTGGCGAGGCAGTTCCTCCGGAACGGTGCTGAGCTGGGTCAACATTCGAGTTCCCGACGGTGACGACTATCTTGAACTCATGCTGTACTCGGAAAAACAGAACGCGGAGCAAATGGGAGTGAAGAATCATATTTGTCTCATCACTCCCGATATTGCAAAGGCCGTTGCCATTCTCGAATCGCGTCCGGGACGCAAGCAGTACAGTAGATCTATTGAAATTAAGGTCGGGAAAAATGGTAAGCGACAGGCAAACCTTTTCGATCCGGACGGCACTCGAGTCGAACTGATGGAGCCAAATACTTTCGATGGAAAAGTGGTCCCATCGTCTACAGCTCCACCGCCACTATGAAGGCTGCCCCGCCGAATCGAAGCCGCGAGTCGTTCAGTACCGCAGATCTAAAGGAGAGATTGTTTGCGCAACTAACTAGCAGGCGAGATCACATCCGCTCGGTGAAAGTCTGAGAACTCTCTTTTCAGTTATTTGGTGCCCCCGCAGGGATTCGAACCCCGAACCAACAGATTATGAGTCTGCTGCTCTAACCGTTGAGCTACAGGGGCACAAGGCGTGGGTGAGCAGGTGCGTGATTGTAGCGAAAAGTAGCGAGGAGGCCAAAAGGAGCTGTTTACCTAGAATATCCGGTGCTGTCTTTGGCACGTTCACTAGATGCCTCTCGAAATGACAAGATCATTGAACTAACACAAACTGTCCAGAACAGGAGGCTTCATCACTACCATTAGTTGTTTGATTCGGAAGAGTTTTAGCGCAACGATTAGAGCGGACTAAACGGGAAGTGCAGGCAAAACGGAACAGGAGCGAAGCGACTGTACGCATGAGATGAACGGCGCGAATCGTAATGCGCTTTTCTCTTACGTACAGTCGCTTCGCTCCTGTTCCGATTTGCTGATCGGTACGTCTAAAACGTCCTCATGGTCCAAAACTCTTCGTATTGTTTCGTGTGATTTCGTGGACCTTGGTTTTAGAACTTTCAAAAGAGACAATCCACGAATCCACACGAAACCACACGAATTGAACCATGTAAAGCCGCAGACTTGTCGTTGCCACTGAAACAATTAATGCACTAGCATCGGCAGCGCAACATGTTAAAGCGTCTTTTGGATCGTCTTCAGGGTAAACCAGTGAACGCATGTTTCTGCACGCTGGCGATTCATCCACCGTATCGGCGCCGTGCGCAACTTCTGGTGGCTGACGCGCCGCTTATGCCCTGGATCGTTTTGACTGACGAGCCTAAAGACTTTGACGATCTGCCGGCGCGGGCACTCCAATATGCGCCCACTGGTCCAATGGCCGTCGATTTCCAGACAACACTCACATTCTACGGAAATGGACAAGGCCAACCTGCCTATCACGACAAACGATTTGTTTTGCAGATGGCTCTCGAGGAGTTTGATACTGCTATTTTCGTAGATGCTGACTCGCGCTTGAAATCACTTCCACGCTTGCCGCGTTTTCCTCCAGGTATAGCTGCTAACAGAATCTTGCAGACCTGTATCAATGACCATTTGAACCGATGGGGACCGCAGCGAAGGCCGGTGTTTGAGCAACTGGCAGTGGAATTGTTCGGCGACGCAAATCTACTCTACTCCGCCCGCTGGTGTAGCGAGGCGTTGTTCGCAATAACTAAAGACGGTAACGAATCAAAGTTCTTTGAGGCCTGGGAACGCGGCGCAAAATACCTGGAAGGCCGGAATATTCTTAGCGGCGAAGGAGGCGTCATTGGACTTGCAGCCAGCTACGCAGGTTGGACCGTTGATTACCACACTCTCACCAAACTTGCAGCCGCAACACAGCATGAAGGCGGAGGGCCAAAATCTTCTTAGATTCACTGAATGATCCAGCGCCATTGTTGATTGGACCACAACTCAGCATCAGGCAGAAGATCTCTCACCGCCCTAACAACCTCAGGCCATTTCTGATCGTTGTAGTCGTCGCCGGATAACCAGCCACTCGGCTTAATTTTCGGAAGCCAAGCCTCAACGTCGGCTTTAACACTGGCGTAGTCGTGTCGTGCATCGAGATGGACCCAATCAAGCGACGCGTCAGGAAACAATCCGGCGGCAGCAACGGAGTCGGAGATGATCAATTGAATCCTGTCCCCAAAACCGCAATCCAACAGGTTCTTGTGCAATGCGCCA
>JBKPQV010000116.1:0-2710 GCA_046734235.1 Acidobacteriota bacterium | reverse complement strand
ATAGTCCAAACCTTCTCGGCAAGGATGATCGGACAAAGGGGCGTTGCGATGAGAGTTGAAAAACAAATTCGATTCAACGAATGGCTTTTGGGATCCACGATTCTCTGCCAGTCTTGCGGCTGTCTTTGGCTGGTTCCTGCTGCTCAGAGCGCTGATACCTACGTTTGTAGACAGTGCGGCAGCACCGTAAATGCGAAGGGCACGAACGCCGCGCCGAAAGCTGCAACGACAAGTCCAAACGAGTCAAACAAGTAATCTTTTGCCTTAGCTTTTTCCCGCTTTCTTAAATCTCGCCAAATTAATAATTCAAGGGTTGAACCCTGTCACAAACATACGGACTGTGGTGTTTAGTCTGTAGAACCAGGGATTTGATCTGCCCAAAACCACCCAAAGAATCACTTTTCGAAAGTCGAGGAGGCTTGGACTGAGATGTCACTAAAAAAGATCGTTTCGGCAATCGCAAACTACCGGCTCCGGTTTCTTTTCTTAATTGGTGCGTTGAGTCTACTTTGGGCCTGCTATCCGAGCTCTGAAGTCAGCTACTCCAATCCTCAAGACTCGACAACAAACCAGTGGTTAATCGAAATAAAGACGGGCGACCAGAAGGTACAGTTAACCATGCGCACCTCTCATCAACGTGACGGCGGAGGGTTTGGTTTTAGCAGCTCTGGATTTGGTATCACTCTGGATCAGCTGGTCGGGCTAACTCGTGAACAGGCGATGTCATCGGGGAGTCATGTTCAATTCCAACTTAAACGTGACGCCGGAACCTTCAATTTTGACGGTTGGTTCAAGGAAGGGAATGGCTCGGGCCATTTTACTTTTAGTCCGAGCGCTTCTTTCGCCAACGAATTAAGTCGACAGGGTTTTGGCAAGCCGACGGACCAACAGCTGCAATCACTAGCGATGGAGGATGTTGGCTTTGCGCTAATTAATGAGCTTAAGGCGCAGGGTTACGACCTCACCACATTGGAACAGTTGGTAAAAATCGGTAATCACGGCGTGAGGTTAGATTATGTACAAGGCTTAAAAGCGATGGGTTATAACCTCAAATCGGTTGAATATCTCGTGAAGATGAAAGACCACGGAGTCAGCTTGAACTTCATTCGGGAATTGACCACCCTGGGATATTCCGAATTGCCTGCCGAGGAACTGATTCGAACGAGGGATCACGGAGTTACCGCTAATTACATCAACGAATTCATTGCAGCGGGTTACAGTCGCTCTTCGCTAAACGATTGGATCACGCTTAGGGACCACGGTGTCACCACCCAGTATGTGACCTCACTGAAAGAACTCGGATACACGCGAGTCGATTTGGACGATCTTCGAATGATGAAAGACCACGGTGTGTCTCCATCGTTTATCCAGGAATTCAAAGCTATTGGTTATAACGATCTACCGATTGACCAACTAATCCGCTTAAAGGATCACGGAGTTAACGCCTCTTATATCAAGCGCTTGAAAGAGCGTGGCTATGGCGACTTGTCACTTGATGAGTTTATTAGGCTAAGGGATCGAGGTACTAAGGACGAGTAGTATTTTAGATTGAAGATCGCAGATTTCAGATTTCTCGAAAGTCCTGGATTTTCATTGCCAATCTGAAATCTGCAATCTGAAATCCGCAATGATCTGCGTTTGACTATTCCTCACCGTAAGCTTTACCGTTCCAGGCATCTTTTGACCGAGCACCGCGCTCTAAGTCTTCTCCCGCAACCATGTTTTTGAGGATAAAAATGACATTTAGAAAATTTTTCTCTGCGCTGCTGCTTCTTGCTCTCTTTAGTCTCCAGACACTTCATCTCACCGCTCTAGCGGACGAAGGTATGTGGACCTTTAATAACGTTCCGCGAGCTGAGATCAAGAAAAAATATGGATTTGAAGTTACTGATGCCTGGTTGAAAAAGGTTCAGCTTGCATCCGTTCGCTTTAATAATGGCGGTTCCGGCTCGTTCGTCTCGCCGAACGGCCTCGTTTTGACTAACTATCACATTGTTGAAGACATCGTGAACGAGGTAAGCACTCCCGAAAAGGACCTTGCTAAAGAGGGGTTCGTGGCTCGCAGTCGTGCAGAGGAGATCAAGGCGCCAAGTCTTGAACTAAATGTCTTAATGAGTATTGAAGACGTCACCAGTCGCGTAAACGGCGTCGTTAAGGCCGGGGTGACGGATGCCGAAGCTTTTACCGCGCGACGCGCAGAGATTGCCGCCATCGAAGGAGAGTCAACAAAGGCCACAGGTTTTCGCTCGGACGTAGTTACTCTTTACCAAGGTGGTCAATACAATCTCTATCGCTACAAAAAGTACACCGACGTTCGTCTCGTGTTTGTACCTGAATTTCAAGCAGCCTTTTTCGGCGGCGATCCTGACAACTTCAACTTCCCTCGATTTAACATCGACATGGCGCTCGTTCGCGTTTACGAGAACGACCAGCCTGTGCACCCTGAAAGCTATTTCAAGTGGTCCACCGCTGGGGCAAAAGAAGGTAGCTTAGTTTTTGTTACGGGCAATCCTGGTTCAACCTCACGATTGGATACAGTTGCTCACCTAACCCAATTGCGAGATACCAGCATCCCGATCGTCCTCCGTTTGCTTGAACGTCGCGAAGCAGTGTTGAAGAAGTATATGGCGATGGGTGAAGAACAAACGCGACAAGCGCAGAACGAACTTAACAGTGTTCAGAACAGCTTGAAGGTTTATCGTGGACAGAT
>JBKPQV010000115.1:0-3251 GCA_046734235.1 Acidobacteriota bacterium | reverse complement strand
CTCCAACACTAACTTTACTTGGAAAAGAGTTCGTCACGCATTCACGTCGTGGACAGAGGTTTGTGTTGGAGAGCGGGCACGCGAGGACGCGTGCGGTCCCAGGACCATTGTCAGTGTTAAAATAAGCGGGTTACTGAAGGCATGCCACAAACTACTGACTTCTGGCCACTAACTAATGCTCCAAAACGCATACGTCTCCCTTGGTTCAAATCTCGGTGATCGCGCCGGCTACTTGCTGCTTGCAGTGCGTGGCATGCTGTCAGCTGGTATCGACGTTATTCGACTCTCGAGCATCTACGAAACCCAACCAGTCGAATACACCGATCAGCCACTGTTTCTAAACATGGTGGTTGAACTAAGAGGAACGACACTTCCGCCACCTGAACAACTGCTCGCCAGAATGCTGCGTATCGAGTACGCACTGGGCCGAATCCGCGACATCAAACTTGGCCCAAGGACCATCGATCTAGATCTGCTGATCTATAAAGACGAAGTACGCAACACCGAGTATCTGAGGCTGCCTCACCCGCGCATGCACCTGCGACGCTTTGTGCTGGAGCCGCTTAACGAATTGGTCCCAACACTTCATCACCCCGCTCTAAAAGGAACTATTAACGACCTGCTTCTCCGGATTGATGATCCTTCGCGAGTTGAGATTTGGAAACCCAATCCACACTAGAATCTCTTAACAAGAAGAAGAAACTTTCCACAGATTACGCCGATTACGCAGATTTTTTCTGGAATTGCAACCAGTCTCGTCAAGGTAATCTAATCGGCGTAATCTGTGGAAAGTTTCTTCGCTCTGCTACTTTTAATTCCTCGGCTTTGGCCCCACCGTCCTTTTGCCGTTATAATGCCCTCACTTGTTAACCGGCCCGCGACATTGCAAACCTTTCAGTCTTCCTGGCAATCAAATTGTCCACCGTCAAAAGTGTAAAGAGAGCTGAGCTATGCCGTATCTGAAGCCTGAACGACCTGAAAAGGTCAGTGCCCCGTCTTTGCGCTCCAGTAAACAACGTGGCGAGCGTTTGGTTTGTTTAACTGCTTACGACTATCCGACCGCGCGCATCGTCGATGAAGCCGGTATTGACATCATCCTCGTGGGCGACAGCCTCGGTAATGTCGTGCTCGGTTACGGGAATACGGTGCCAGTCACTCTTGATGAAATATTGATTCATCTGAAGGCTGTTCGCCGGGCAGTCCAACGTGCGCTACTTGTAGCCGATATGCCGTATGGCACTTTCCATACAGGCGACGATGATGCAGTAAGGAACGCGTTGCGTCTGGTGAAGGAGGGCGGCGCCGAAGCTATCAAGTTGGAAGGCGGACACAAGCGAGTTCAACTAGTCAAACGACTCGTCGACGAAGAAATTAGTGTGATGGGCCATATCGGGTTAACGCCACAATCGATCAATCAACTCGGCGCCTATCGAGTTCAGGGTAAGACTGCGGTGACGGCCCGGCAATTATTGGACGACGCGAAAGCATTAGAAGATGCAGGCGCGTTCGCGATCGTCCTTGAAGTGGTTCCAAGAGAGATTGCACAGCTCATAACTGAAACAGTCAGCATCCCGACTATTGGTATCGGTGCTGGTGTTCATTGCGATGTTCAAGTTTTGGTAATCCACGATATGCTTGGTTTGTCGTTCGGTAAACAAGCCCGCTTTGTCAGACCCTATGCAAACCTTCGCGACGTGATAACAGAAGCAGTTAGCAAGTATGCTGACGATGTTAGAAATGGAACGTACCCTTCGAACGAAGAATCCTATGGTCTTCCCGCTGAGGCCGCTGAAGCATTAGATATCGACATCCCCGCAAAGGACTTAAAGACCGAGAAGTCCTAATACCAATCTCAATATATGGAGATAATTAACCGTCGTCAGCGCATGAGTTCCGTCGCGCGCAAAATCCGCCGCGAGCAGGATAGGACCATTGGGCTCGTGCCAACGATGGGCGCACTACACGAAGGACATCTGAGCTTGGTGCGTGAAGCTCGGAGAATGTGCGACATTGTGGTTGTGTCAGTCTTTGTAAACCCGACTCAATTTGGACCAGGCGAAGACTTTGATAAGTATCCGCGCGATCTAACCAAGGACACAGCGCTACTCACCGATTACAACGTTGATTACATCTTTGCGCCAACGGTTGAAGAGATGTATCCGAAAGGTTTTGCAACCTATGTCAACGTTGATGGTCTATCCGAGCAACTGGAAGGCGCATCAAGACCAGGACACTTTCGCGGAGTTGCCACCGTGGTAACGATCCTGATGAATACGATCCGTCCTGACTTTGCCTTTTTTGGTCAAAAAGATGCGCAACAGGCGGTGATTATTCGGCGGCTGGTGAAGGACCTGGCGTTTGACACGGAGATCGTCATCTTACCCACGGTTCGTGAAGATTCAGGACTCGCAATATCTTCTCGAAATCTTTATCTGACTACCGAGGAGCAAGCCGCAGCTGCGGTAATCCACCAGGCATTAACACGGGCCAAGACTGCCTACAAAGAGGGCGAGCGCAGTGCGGGTCGACTTGAGATTCTTGTTCGTTCGACTATTGAACTCGAGCAGCGTGTTCGCGTCGATTATGTATCAGTTGTTGATGCAGAGACCCTTGAACACCTTGAAAAGATTGATGAACACCCCATCTTGATCGCAGTCGCCGTGTACGTCGGCAAGACGCGGTTGATAGACAATACGATTCTTAACAAGGTTTCAAAACAAACTGGAGCGTTGAAGGTTTAGATACCCACCGCAGCTTCAATTTCTTCATTACAACTAGCAGACCAACGCTAAGACACCACAGGCTTTAGCCTCATGGAGTCTCAACTTCTTCGCTAATAACCGTCGGAAAAACCTGCGTTCTGATTAGTAGCGAAGAAGTTGAAACTCCACGAGGCTAAAGTCTATGGTGTCTGCGGCTGTTCCGGGGGCGAGCTTCTAGTGAAAAATTGAAACTCCACGAAGCTAAAGCTTGTGGTGTCTTACCTCTCTTTACTGCGCGGTTCTAGCGAAGAAGTTGAAACTCCATGAGGTTAAAGCCTATGGTGTCTTCGCATCCCTGTGGTTGTGGGTCTTGGAAACCAAACCCGATTTGCACAGCATTTGTGTATTTTCTGAGTGCTTCTTTGTTTACTGATCGGTTCAAGGCATAATGGTTTCGATAAATGAAGCAGAAGGTCCATATAAATTTCACGCTCAACACCGAACAAACCGAAGTCGCGTTTGCCCCACATAAAACCCTACTGGAAGTCT
>JBKPQV010000114.1:0-12199 GCA_046734235.1 Acidobacteriota bacterium | reverse complement strand
GGTTTGTATTCTCCCGCCCCGATCTACAGAGATTTCGAGAAACTGAAGCTTACCGATTCTCTTGAATTCATGGTGGAACTGTTGGGCGCAGACAATGCGCTGGCAAAACAAGTCCTTGCCGGTAAGTCTCCGGAAGCTCGGGCAACTGAACTCATCGATGGAACAAAACTCGCTGATGTCGATTATCGGAAGGAGTTGGCCAAGGGTGGTCGCGACGCGATTGCTTCATCAACTGATCCGATGATACAGCTCGCGCGTCTTGTCGATGCAAAAGCACGAGAAGCTCGAAAACGATATGAGAGCGAACTGACAGGAGTCGAGCGAACAAACTACGGCAAGATAGCGCGTGCTCTGTTCGAGACTGAAGGAACTAAGCTCTATCCCGATGCGACATTCACTTTACGTCTCTCCTACGGTGCGGTTGAAGGCTACATGGAGAACGGCAAGAAAGTTGAGCCGTTCACAACCTTGGGTGGCCTATATGCTCGCGCTGATTCATTCAAACAAGAATTTCCTTACAACCTTCCGCCTCGCTGGGTGGAGAAGAAGTCGGCGCTTGACCTCAAGACACCGTTCAATTTCGTAACCACAAACGACATCATTGGCGGCAATTCCGGTTCACCATCAATTAACCAGAACGGCGAGCTTGTTGGGTTGATTTTTGACGGCAACATTCAGTCGCTCGTCGGAGATTTCATTTACGACCCGAGTGTGAATAGGGCTATTTCAGTCGACTCACGCGGCATGTTGGAAATTCTGAAGAAGGTTTTTGGCGCTAATGACATCGTTGCAGAACTTACCGCGAGTTAAGTTTGCAGGTCGTCCCTCCGCGGGCCGTCCTCGTAACGAATAGCAACAAAAGGGTGATCCTCCGAGGGCGCCCTTTTTTGTATTAGTGCCTGTGTTCGAATGCCAACTTCAGCAGGTTGGGACCGGCGGTGCACAAGAAACAGATACCACCTGCTTCAGTGACTGTGTGAAAAGTCTGGATGTACACCGTAACCACGAAGACACGAAGACTCAAAGCCACGAATTGCCCTTTAAGAGTTACATTTGTGCTTTAGTGTCTTTGGGTCTTTGTGGTTAGGTTTTTTTCCGTTCCTAGTTTTCACACAGTCTCTTCAGCGGCGTGGAGTCTCAGTTTCGCGCTGGGGTTCAGCTTCCGAGTGACGGTGAGATACCATGTAGTTATCTGACTGGAAGATTAATTCTAAAGTGGCCGTTCGGGTTTCATGGTTTTGGAAGGGTTGATCTAGAATTGGTCTCGAATCGCCCTGCAATTCAAGCTACGTCTGTCTACCGAGCTGTGGTTGGAAATTAGGCTTCAGCGACAAGGTCCTAAAGACAGCTAAAGACTTTTCAGAAATTCTCTGTTTAACTATTTCTAGTTAAAGTTGGATACTCAATTGAACGATTTAGATCTCGACCATAATCGATCTATGAGTGCTCGTTCTGAGCCGTTGACAAACCAGGAAACTGAAATGCCTCTTGTTTCTCGCCCACCTGCATTGGATGCAAGCTCGCCTGAATCAAAGTCCGGATTGGACCAGCAGGTTGATGCTGCCGTCCGCGATGTTGAGACATGGTTACAAAGCGGAGTCGTAAATCGAAGTTCAGAACCGGACATCGACCGGAGTACTCCCTATCTCGTTCAACCGTCAAATGATCAGACAGTTGAAGTTGCCGACGAAGACGAAGACGCATTTGAAGATCCTGCTGCTTCCGTAGAAGAGCAAAAACTTAGAGTTGCAGTCACTGCTGCTGAACGTCAGATGCTCGATGTGGCCAAGACCAGGCAACAGCTACAAAATCGATTGCTGATCAAACTCGAGATCGAAGCAAAATTGCAGGCTGAGGCATTTACGAGACGACGAGAAGAAGAGGAGCTGAGAAAACAAGCAGAAGAAGATGGGGCGCGTCGTCGTCAGGAGGACGAGGCAAAACTAGAGGCGCAGAGGAAAGAGATTCGTCGTACCCAGCGCGAACTAAAAGGTTCTTGGGAAGAAGAGCGCCGTTTGCGTTCGGAAATCGTCAAACTAAATCATCTCGCCCACGAGGCTTTGCTGGCACGAGTACGCGAGGAAGAAAACGCGAAGCTGGCTTTGTTGACGGAGGCTCAGCGAAGTCGTGATGAAGCAGAAGAGGCGCATATCGATAATCTGGCAAAGTTACATAGCGAAGAGGAATCACTGCGCCGCTCTGTCGCAAGTTTCGGCCTTCGTCGAACTGAAGTTGAAGCGCAACGAAAGAAGCACGAGGAAGAGTCTCGCAAGTTAGAGGAAGAACGTACCAGGCTGGCCAACTCAGAAGCCGCTCGGCTCGCAGAACGAAAACGGCTTCGTGAGGACGCAGAGTTTAAGCTTCGGCGCGATCAAGCCGACCTGGCAGCTCAAGAGTCTGAACTTAAACGGTTGACTGAAACACTCGCTCAGCAGCGTTCGGAATTGGAAATCGCCCATTGTAACGCTGAGGAAGACGCCAAACGCTTAGCAGATGCAAGAGCACGTATGCAGAGTGCTCAAGAAGCAGCACAAAGGGCCGAACGGGAGCGGTTGGTCCTCGAGGCAGAGATTTTTGAGCGTGCGGAATCAGAGCGCCACATGCTCGAAGCAACTCGAACACGCGCTGAGGATCAGCAGAAACAGTTGGAAGCAACCGCCCGGGAAAGAGAGGACTGGCAAGCTAGCAAGGTTGCCGAGCTCGCTTCGCTAAGAGTGGAAGCTGAGGCGAAGACTCAATCACACATCGAAAAGGAGCAGGCACTCGCGCTGGAACTCGCGTCGCTAAGAGAGTCGGAGGAGGCGATATTGACGCGAATCAAGGAAGTCGAAACGCAGCGCATGTCCGCGGCTGAAGCTCATACTCGCCTTGTGGAAAAATTGAAGCGTGTTGAAGAGGAGGCGAATGCGAGAGCTGCTGAGGAAGCTCAGGCGCGAACCGAAATTGAGAGACGCATTAAAGAAGAGACAGAGCAGTTAAGAAAACTGGAGAACGAACATCGCCAACGTATAGAAGATGAAATCGCGCGACGCTCGGAAGCTGAACGACAGCTGGCAGTGGAAAAAGATCGTTACCAGTCAGCACGAACCGAAAGAATAGAAGCCGAGTTAAAAGTTGACAGCGGAGCCGCACCATTAGCTCCGGAGTTTAAAAGAGAAGATGCTGATGATCTTGAGGAAGTCATTACGTCGTCTCGACCTGCCTCGATCGTCAGCCAGGTTGCGGAAGATGCCACTCCAGTTTACCAGGTTGGCGACCTCAGTAATTCTGATCCGAGAAGACGTGCTGATGCGGTAACGGCGTTAGCACACCTTGGGACCCAGGATGCGTATGATTTGATAGCGAGTTGCTTTGATGACGATTCAAGTCTTGTTCGAAATGCCGCAGCGCGTGCGATGCTGATGCTTGAACCTGTTCGTCCGGCTGAATCTTTTACCAGGGCATTGAAGGACGCTTCACCAGAAAGACGAACACGTATAGGGAAGGCGATCGCTGAATCAGGACTGGCAACACAGGCCCTAAAAGGTTTGGAAAGCGAAGATCGCGAAGAAACCTACAATAGTCTTTGCTTACTTTTCACGATGGCGCGGACCGGGGAAGTTGAGCCAATAGTTTCCGCAATCGAGACACATGAGGATGCGGAAATCCGTGTCGCTGCCGTCAGATTGTTGAAAATGAGTGGTCAGGAAGAACTGGCTACGGCTGCAGTGAACCGTCGTTTGCATCCGAACGGTTAAGCCTTTTCGAGATTCGCGTATTTTTCGACTAACTTCTTTTGGCCATAACCCGGAAAGCTGACAGTCAACTTAGCCGACTCACCGGCACCTTCGCGTCGCAACACCAAACCTCGCCCATACTTTGAATGCTTAACATACGAACCAGGTACAAAGTCGCCTGAACTGGTACTGCTACTCGTCTGACTCGGTGCTGGTGTCCGTGCTTTTTGGCCGCTGGTCCATCGGGCGGTAGAAGTGCCGGATGTTTGTCCCATCTGCTTATTACGTTGTTTGAAGAATTCAGCAATGGAATCGACGCTATCGTAAGTCTTACCAGTATATTTGTTTTTCTCCTTACGATACTCACCCTGCTCATAATCAATTGCCGAGGATCCACGGGCGAACGACAACCACGACTTACCAGGCGAGAGATCGTCTATCAAGTCGATAGGCATCTCATTCAGAAACTGTGATGGCTCCGACGCTAGTTCTTCTCCGTAGACTCGCCGCTTCATTGAATGAGTGACATAAAGAAAACGCTCGGCTCGAGTCATGGCGACGTAAGCGAGGCGTCGTTCCTCTTCGAGTTCGGCCGGATCTGTTGCTGAACGAGAGTGCGGAAAGAGACCGTCTTCGAGTCCCACAATGAACACGACTGGAAATTCCAAACCCTTGGCAGAGTGCGCGGTCATCAAGGTAACTGGCGCGTCGCGTTTGTACTCATCCTGATCGGAAACGAGTGCTGAGTGATCGATAAATTCCCGTAGCCCTTCAAGTCCAAGCTCATCGTAATCGACTGCGGCACTCACGAGTTCTTGCAGATTCTCCAGACGGCCGTCTGCTTCGTCAGTTCTTTCGGAACGCAGGGCGGCTTCATAACCCGTTTCAAGAATTGCCGCCCGCACAATGTCTGAAACCGGAGAGGTCGAATCAGTTACATGTTCAGAAGCCGAATCTTCAGATTGTTCATCTTCTTCTTTAAGGGTCCACATGCCGGCCGTTACGTTTTTTTCCGGCGTGTCGGAAGCCATTTCGGTTCCCGACATTCCTCCGAGTCGTACGATCGTTTGACGAAAGCTTCGTAACGCATTAACGGCGCGTGCACTCAAGTTTTCCGGTTGTTTGATGACAAGCGCAATCGTTTCCCACAAAGACACGGCATAGTCCCTGGAGCGTCGCTCGAGCTCATCGAGTGTTTGCTTGCCAATGCCACGCGGTGGACTATTTATTACACGTTGGAGGGCGATCGAATCATTTGGATTGAGCGACAGTTTTAGATAAGCAATGATGTCGCGAACTTCCATTCTCTCGTAGAACGAAAAGCCCCCGATGATGTTGTATGTCAGTCCAGCGCGACGCATCGCTTCTTCAAACACACGTGATTGTGAGTTTGTTCGATAAAGGACAGCTGCACGAGTGTCAAATTCCTCGCGACGGTGTTCGATGATTTTGTTGGCTACCCAGCGTGCTTCAGCTTCAGCGTCGAGAGCCTGGTAATAACGAATCTTGTCGCCTCGCGGATTCGACGTCCAAAGACTTTTCCCTTTGCGTTGACTGTTATTCTTAACGACTGCGCCAGCGACGTCGAGAATGGTCTGTGTAGAACGATAATTCTGTTCGAGTCGAATTGTTTTAGTATTTGGAAAGTGTGTTTCGAAATTCAGAATATTTGAGATGTCAGCACCGCGCCACTTGTAAATCGACTGATCTTCATCACCAACAACGCAGATGTTTTGCTGTTTCTCAGTGAGAAATCCGATCAAAGCAAACTGTAACGAGTTTGTGTCCTGGTACTCATCGACGAGAATGTAGCGAAACTTGTTATTGTACTTTTCCCTAACGGCGGCGACGTCGCGCAGTAGCCGGACCGCTTTGATAAGTAAATCGTCAAAGTCCAGGGCGTTATTTGTGTGGAGACGATCTTCATATGTCTGATAGACACGCGCCATCGCGGCGCGGCGATCATCCTGGTATTCCGCCTTGGCCGCAAAGTTTTCAGTAGTTTCGCCACGATTCTTTGCTGAACTTATTGCCGATTGAGTAGCGCGTGGGCCGAGATACTTTTCGTCGTAACCAAGATCCTTAATACACTGCTTGATCAACCGCAATGAGTCGTCCTGATCATAAATCGTAAAAGTGCGAGTGTATTTGTCGTTAAGTTTTTCAATGTCCTGTCGGAGGATGCGGACACAGAGACTGTGAAAAGTCGAGACAAGTGGCCAGCTATCAATCTCGTGATCCTTTAGCAGCCGTTGGACGCGCAATCGCATTTCTTCGGCGGCTTTGTTGGTGAACGTCACCGCCAGAATATTCCAGGGCGCCACCTTCTTTTCCGCAATTAGATAGGCGATCCGGTGCGCAATTACGCGGGTTTTTCCTGAACCAGCTCCCGCGAGGATCAGGAGTGGTCCCTCGGTTATGCCGACTGCTTCGCGCTGTTGTTCGTTAAGGTGTGAGAGAAATTCCGATTCCACTATTTGATCAATCCTTGTATAGCCTTAAATTTTTCGTGTTTAGCGTCTCGCATCAATTCGAACAACGCCATCTCAACGCTTGAGAGTATTGCCCCACTCGACTGCATCTTCCTAAGTGCTGTTTGCCGGTCAGTCTTTTTGCGCGAATTAATGCAATCCGTTAATAAGTGCACCTGGAATCCATTTGCCAATAGATCGTGAACGGTTTGATTCACACAAATATGAGCTTCAATACCGGTTACCATAACCTGCTTGATCTCTTTCTCTTGAAGTTTGCTCAGAAAATGTTGCGCACCGCAGGAGCTGAACGCAGTCTTTTCGAAAATTTCGATACTTGGAGGAAGTACTTCCAGGATCTCCGTTGCAGTATGACCGAGGCCCTTTGGATATTGTTCCGTAACGATGACCGGCACGTTCAAGGTCTTAGCGCCCTGTGTTGCGACAGCGATTCGTCGCGCGAATTTGTCGAATCGCTTCATGTTGGCGCGAAAAGCCTCCTGCATGTCGATAATGAGGAGCGCCGACCGCGTCAGTTCAAGAATATTTGGATGTTGCATTGATCGATTTTGATTTTGATTTAAGCACAGAGCGTCACTGTTTTCCAATCTCCTCGATGTTGCAAAAAGCGAAAATCCGCTTTGATGCGGTGAGACAACCACCGGCTTCAGCCGCGTGGAGTATCAAATTCTTCACTCGGTTAGTAGTAAAGAAATTGATACTCCACGCGGCTGAAGCCGGTGGTGTCTAACGCGACAAGCATGATTTTACTTCTTGTGCAATATCATTCCTCACTTTGATCGCAAGAACCAGATAGATACTGCCAACGCTCTCCTTTACGATCAGCGTCAGATTAAACATACTGGAGGCCAAAGAAGTGAGTCTGGCATTGAGACTAGAAACAAATAATCAGGATGAATTTTGGCAAGCTGTAGTCGCGAAAGATCCGCGTTATGACGGTCAGTTTGTCTTCGCTGTAAGCTCAACCCGTGTCTACTGTCGTCCGTCATGTCCATCGCGACGACCACATCGTGAACGCGTTAGTTTCTTCCCACTACCAGAAGCGGCAGAGCAAGCTGGCTATCGAGCGTGTTTACGTTGCCAGCCAAAACGGGCACGAATACTTGATCCACAGATTGAGCTAATTCAAAAGATTTGCCGCTATCTTGATTCGTCAGATTCTGAATTAGTCAAACTGTCTGACCTGGCGAAGAAGACCGGTGTCAGCGTATTTCATCTTCAGCGCACCTTTAAGAGCGTGATGGGGATCAGTCCGCGTCAGTATCTGGCAGCTAAACGATTTGGTGACTTCAGATCGCGCGTTCGGAAGGGCGAATCTATCACTACTGCACTTTACGACTCGGGGTTCAATTCGAGCAGTCGTCTTTATGAGAATGCGGGTGAGGAACTAGGAATGACACCAGCGACCTACCGTAAAGGTGGTAGTGGCGTTGAAATCAAGTACACGATTACAGATTCAAAGTTGGGGCGTTTGCTAGTTGCCGTTACTGAGCGCGGTGTGTGCTCGGTCGCAATGGGTGACATTGATTCACAACTCGAGAGCGCATTGCGCGATGAATTCCCGGAAGCGAACCTCGTGCGCGCCGAGAACTCGCTGAAAGATACCGTCAAACACATTCTCCGTTACCTGGACGCGAAGCAACCGCACCTTGATCTGCCGCTAGACATACGAGCAACAGCATTTCAGAGGCAGGTATGGGAGAAATTGCGCACGATACCTTATGGTCAAACTCTTTCTTATGCAGATGTCGCAAAAGCATTGGGCAACCCCGGTGCGGTGCGTGCTGTCGGACGTGCTTGTGCGACAAACCCAGTGGCTCTGGTGATTCCTTGCCACCGTGTCGTGCGTGAGGATCAGAGTCTGGGTGGTTACCGTTGGGGATTAGATAGAAAGAGGAAGTTATTAGAGCAGGAGAAAAAATTGACGAGGAATTGATTACAGCCATAGTCAAGGAAGAATCTTGAAGAGACTGTGTGAAAAGTTTGGAATGCACTTAACCACAAAGACACGAAGACTCAAAGACACGAACCGCTCTTCATAAGTTGCATTTGTGTCTTAGTGTCTTTGGGCCTTTGTGGTTAAGTTTTTTTCCGTTTTGAGTTTTCACCCAGTCTCTGAAGCGTGTGGTGTCTAAGATCTTTTCCAATGCGTTGCTAGTGAAGAAGTTGAGGCTCCACGACGCTAAAGCGTGTGGTGTCCTGTCTTAGGTCGAACCAGTCCTCAGATTTTTCCCACTCAAAACTTTTTCTGGAAATCCGCCCCAATTGGTCCTTTTCCTATTTGTTTTGCGCGTTATGCCTGTGGGGGGCGCAATTGGGCGATTGTTGACCGCGGGCAGTGGGGAACGCGTTCGGAAGGGCGTGGAAATGCTTGCTCCAATCGCCCATGGGGCCGCGATAAAGAAAGGTTTTAAATGCGTTCTATTGTTATCATCCTCGTAATTACACTCTCGATCTGTTTCTCAGCTTCGGCACAATCCAAAAACGATTTGCGAAAGTATTTTGAAGGCAAGCAGCTAAAGCTGCGGATTAACGTTCCCGCAAGAGAGGGTGTGGATGTTTATCCCGAACGCTCTCAGCCTTTTGACTACGCCGAGTATTTCGATCAGATTAACGACAACGGGCTGGCGATTGAGAAAGCTGAAATCGCTACCATTAGCGACATTCGCGTAAATCACCGCAGCATCGAAGTACAGATCGTGGATAGCCATGATCACAAAGCACGTTTCAATCTGCACTTCACACGTGTTGAGTCCTGGATGTTGACACCCGCTACGGTGATTAATGGACTCAACCGATTTGTCGAATTCGCGGATGCCGATAAGAAGGCTGCGAGTCTCAAATCATCCGCTGAAGTTGCTTCGGGTTACGTGAGAAATGGCGTGCTGCACGTTGGACCAAGAACGACGTTCTTGAAAGAAGGCCTGACAACTCAAGATGTTTTGAAGTTGTTGGGCGAACCTTCAGCTACGTCGAATCGCAATGAAAATGGCACGACGGTTTCGACTTACGAATTTCAGCGTGGTGAAGGCAGGGTTTTGGTAGCTGAGTTCGTCGCGAACTCTCTGATCAGTTCGAGAATCGAAAATCGTACCGTTGCGCTAGCGGGCGCAAATTCCGACTCTGTCAAGCCTCACTAGGAGTGCCTAGATTTAGAATTCTTCTCTGTGCTATCTCTGTGTTCTCTGTGCCTCTGTGGTTGTTCTTTTCTCGAGTCTCACTAACCACAGAGGCCCAGAGAACACAGAGATAGCACAGCGCAGCAGAGCTGCAATCAAAGGCTCGCATCCTGTAAGGATGTAATTTAGTAGCCGCTCGCCCACGGCTATTAACTTTCGTCCCTTTGGGACAAGGAAACTCTTGCTAAAAAAACAAGAAGTTGTCGGTTTGCTACACAGAGAAATCCAAGCGGGACTAGTTATTCCACTGTCACAGACTTCGCCAGGTTCCTTGGCTGATCCACATCGCAACCACGTCGCACTGCTATATGGTAAGCCAGCAGCTGGAGTGGAATGATCGAAAGGATTGGCGACAGCAGATCGCTTGCCTTGGGAATCTCGATTACGTGATCTGAAACCATCGAAGACATCGTATCGCCTTCAGTTAAAACCGAAATCACTATTCCCTCACGCGCTTTTACTTCGACAATATTCGAGTGGGTTTTCTCGTAACGTAGTTCCGACGCCCGGTTTCCTTCTTCCCGTGTGTTAATAAATAGGACTGGCAGGCGCTCATCAATTAACGCATTTGGTCCGTGCTTCATCTCTCCGGCTGGATATCCTTCAGCATGGATGTAGGAAATTTCCTTTAGTTTCAACGCACCTTCCAGGGCCACAGGGAAGTTGATCCCGCGACCGAGATAAAGAAAATCTGTGGACCGGAAAAACTCCTTTGAGAGCTCTTCAATCCCATCTGATTCATTTAAGAGGTGCTCGAGCTTGACCGGCAGTTCTGCTAACTCCTGCGCGTGGTACCTTGCTTCGTCTTCAGAAAGCACACCACGCAACTGTCCCAGGTAAAGGCCCAGTAAATAGAGCGCGATCATCTGACCCGTAAATGCTTTTGTCGAAGCGACGCCAATTTCAGGACCGGCGTGCGTGAGAATCGTGCCGTCAGCTTCGCGCACGATCATCGAGCCTTGCACATTACAAATTGAGAGCACTTTTGCGCCGAGGTCTTTGGCTTCTCGCAATGCCGCAATCGTGTCAGCTGTTTCACCCGACTGCGAGATGACGAGCAGCAGATCGTCCTCGCCCATCACGGGATTGCGATAGCGAAACTCGGAGGCGTAGTCGACGTCGACAGGAATTCTTGCCAGTTGCTCGATCATGTATTTGCCGGCGAGTCCAGCGTGCCAGGACGTGCCACACGCGGCAATCTTGATCGAGGAGACCCTTTTGAAATCGCTTTCAGTGATGTTGCTCATCTCGTCGAGATAAACACAACCACTGTCGAGCGAGATTCTGCCTTGCACAGTGTCGCGAACCGAACGTGGCTGCTCATAGATTTCCTTGAGCATGAAATGCTTGAAGCCACCTTTTTCAGCCATGATCGGATCCCAGGTGATTCTTTGAATTGAAGGCTGGACCGAATTGGCTTCGAAGTCGATGACCCTCACTGCATCTTTATTGATTATGGCGATCTCGCCGTCACCCAGGAAAAACACGTCGCGGGTGTGTTGGAGGATTGGCGGAATATCAGAAGCTACAAAAAATTCGCGATCGCCCAGTCCAATGACTACGGGTGGACCCTGACGAACTGCAATAATTGTGTCAGGCTCGTCGGCGTTGATAATTGACAGGGCAAATATACCGCGTAGTTCGCCGACAGTTGAACGGACTGCCTGTTCGAAGTTTTGGCCGTGCTTCAAATGTTCTTCGATGAGATGGGCGATGATTTCCGTATCTGTTTCAGTGACAAACCGGTGGTCTTCTTTACGGAGTCGTTCTTTGAGTTGCAGATAGTTTTCGATAATGCCGTTGTGCACGACCACGACTCTGCCGCTGCAGTCGCGATGTGGATGCGCGTTTTCTTCTGTAGGTCTACCGTGGGTGGCCCAGCGAGTGTGGCCTATGCCGTAGGTGCCATCGATCGGGCTAAGACGAATTGTCTCTTCGAGATTCCGTAGTTTCCCCTCGGCTCGACGGATCTCAAGATTGTGACCGTCATTGACTACCGCGATGCCTGCAGAATCGTAGCCGCGATACTCGAGTTTTCTGAGGCCGTCGATGATTAAAGGAACGACCTGTTTATTGCCGACATAACCAACTATTCCACACATGCTTATTGATTGCTCCCAGCTTAGACCTTCTTGAGATTCTTCTTAACGACGGCAGGAACACCGGCTACAAGTGAATCTGCCGGTACATCCTTCGTCACAACTGATCCAGCTCCAGTAACAGATCTTGCGCCGACTCGAACCGGTGCCACTAACATCGTGTCCGAACCGATCTTAACATTGTCCTCGATAATCGTTTCATGCTTCCGGACACCATCGTAGTTGCAAGTAACTGTGCCGGCGCCAATATTTGTACTCTCGCCAATTGTGGCATCGCCTAGATAAGTTAGGTGCATTGCTTTTGTGCCACGCCCAATTTTTGATTTCTTTACTTCTACAAAGTTACCGACCGTAGCTTTCTCTTCGAGCTTTGTATTCATGCGTAAGTGTGCGAATGGTCCAACTGAGCAGTTTGAGCCAATTTCGGAGTCGACGATTATCGAATAATCCTTTACGGTAACACCGTCGCCGATTTGAGAATCACTAATTCGAGCACCGGAGCGAATTGTGCAGCCTTCACCGAGTTTAGATTTGCCCTCAATAGATACATCGGGATAGATGACACAGTCGCGGCCGATTTCGACCTCAATGCCGATATAAGCATGCGAGGGATCTATGAACGTGACCCCGCTCTCGATCATCAGACGGCGAATCGTATTGCGACGAAGCAGATTCTCGAATTCAGCCAACTCGGCCCTCGTGTTAACTCCCGA
>JBKPQV010000113.1:0-4336 GCA_046734235.1 Acidobacteriota bacterium | reverse complement strand
GCCGCCTCCGCCACCACAGGTGGCCCAGACAGGCGACAAAGCAAACAACAACATCAATAGACTAGCCAGCATGCGCGAAAGAGTTGTTTTCATGGGTAGGTTGCCTTTCGTAAAAGCGGGTTGGTTTTCATGGCTTGTGCAGAGTCAATTAAGGAAATCGATACTGCAAATTAGAATTAATGCAGCTTCAGAGCAATCAGATGCCTCCGAAAGTCTGAAAGTGGCTCTGGCATAGCGAATTAATTAGCGAATACGGGCTTTTTATATCACACGAACACTACAGAACAGGAGCCTCCATGGAGTGCGGTGGCCTTGCACCGCATTGTCAAATCGTTTCGGGTAAATCGTCTTTGGTGGGAGGCCTAAACTAAAAATCGCTGTAACAAAGCGTGGCCAGGCCACCGAACTCCAAGGAGGTCGTTGCACTCTACTTCAGGTTCGCAAGAACGCCTTTCACGACCTTTCCACTGGACGGCAACACGTTCACAATCTATTCTTACACAACTATTACCCTAGCCCCTTTACTATTGTGTCCTACCATCGCAAGCTCACTTCGGAGGAGCAAGATGAATATTCTGCTGGTTAACCCTGAGTTTGAAGAGACCTATTGGAGTTTTCGACATGCACTGCCTTTCGAAGGTAAACGCAGTGTATTTCCACCGCTGAGTTTGTTAACTGTCTCTAGCTTGTTACCCGCCTCGTGTAACCGAAGACTCGTAGATCTCAATGTCGCCTCGCTCAAAACTTCACACCTTAAATGGGCTGACATGGTTTTCGTTACCGGCATGTTGGCGCAAAAGGAGTCGCTACATAGCGTAGTGGCGCAAGCCAAACAATTGGGTAAAGTAGTTGTACTAGGCGGTCCTTACGTAACCAGTACGATCCATAAACTTCCTGATGCCGATCACATATTCCAGGGTGAGGCTGAGACTACCCTGCCTGAGTTCTTTGCCGATTTAGAGCGTGGCGAGGCCAAGAGCGTATACAAAGCGCCGGAAAGACCTTCAATGGCTCTCTCACCCGTTCCGGATTTTGGACTGATTGATTCGCGACGCTATAGTTGTATGTCAGTTCAATACTCACGCGGTTGTCCATTCTCGTGTGAGTTCTGCGACATCATCGAGATTTATGGACGCGTTCCCCGAACTAAAAGTAACGAGCAGATGCTCGCTGAATTTGACGCTCTGAAAGACAGGGGTTGGCGTGGTCCATTATTCATAGTCGACGATAACTTTATCGGTAACAAGAAAAATGTCAGGCAGCTTATGCCGGAACTTATTGATTGGCAGAAGCGCAACGGTTCGCCGTTCTCGCTTTTGACTGAAGCCAGCGTAAACCTCGCGGACGATGAGGAACTTCTTGGTAACATGCGCGATGCTGGTTTCCGGCGTGTCTTTCTCGGCATTGAAACACCCGTCGAAGAAAGTTTGAAAGAAGCGCAAAAGACTCAAAACCGAGGAAACCTGCTGGATTCAGTGAAGCGAATCCAGGGTTACGGCATGGAAGTCATGGCCGGGTTTATCGTGGGGTTTGATAACGACCCGATAGACATATTTAAGCGGCAGATCGATTTCATTCGCGAGAGTGCAATACCGCTGGCGATGGTCGGTATGTTGAATGCTCTACCCGATACGCAGCTATGGAGGCGTCTCGAGCGTGAGGGACGTTTACTTGGCGAGGATGCAACCGGCAACAACACGATCAGCACCTTGAACTTCATTCCTAAAATGGATGTCGACACTCTGGTAAACGGCTATCAAGAGATCATGAAAACGATTTACAAGCCTCGCGCATATTACGAACGAGCGCTTGACTCGTTGAGACGCACGCATCACGACACGCCCGAGCCAACACCTTACAACCTGCTTCAGGAGGTCAAAGCGCTGGTTCGCTTGTTGTTGAAACTTGGTGTTATCGACGCGGAGCGAAAAGAATTTTGGCGCTTCTTTATTCAGGCAGTTCGCAAACACCACGATCGCATGACTGAATCACTACGCTTAGCAGCGATGGGTTATCACTTTCGCAAGCTGAATGAATTGTATGACGCGGAGTAAGGCTGGCCTTTGTACTTGGTATTTAGTATTTGGATCTTTGTGCTTTGAACTTTGATCTTTAAAGCTAAATTTGGTTATCCAAGTACAAAGCACAGAGTTCTAAACACCAAGCAAAAAGCTCAAAGCCGTTCATGCCTGGACCTACAGCGACTGACCTCCAACCGAACTCACCAAAATCTACAAAACGTTCTTCATTCGCGGCTCTCAAACATCGAGACTTTCGGCTCCTTTGGATTGGACAGATCATTTCTGTGACTGGCTCACAAATGCAGTCAGTTGCGATTAACTGGCACGTCTACCTATTAACAAAATCAGCTTTTGCCCTCGGCCTGGTTGGGCTCTTTCGTGGAGCTCCGATAATTATTTGCTCGCTGCTTGGCGGCGTAGTGGCTGACGCTGTCAATCGAAGGCGGCTAATGGTGGCGACGCAAAGCGTAATGCTTGTGACTGCTGCATTGCTTGCACTCGCAACTCTACTCGGCCTTGAGAGTGTCTGGCCGATATATGTATTGAGTGCGTTTGCTTCCGCGGCTACGGCATTCGATACGCCTGCACGACAATCATTAATGCCAACACTCGTTCCTCCCGCTGATTTTCCCAACGCCGTAAGCCTTGGTCTTGTCGTTTTCAACGTTGCGACGATTTGTGGCCCAGCCCTCGCGGGGTTTTTGTTGGCTGAAAGCGGTCCAGCGTTAATTTATGCCTTCAACGCAATTTCATTTCTCGCTGTGATTGCTGCGGTGCTTGCGATGCGAGTCAGTGGCAGCCCAGAGCTTCAAAGCGGCAGAAGGGAAGCCTTGAGTTTTCGCGCGTTAAAAGAAGGTCTTCGGTTTGTCTGGCAGACACCAATCATCGTTCAAACGATGACACTCGACTTTGCCGCCACATTCTTTGCATCGGCTACCCTGCTTCTACCAATTTTTGCAAAAGAGCATTTGCATGTTGATGCCCGTGGCTTTGGTTTCCTTGCAGCGGCGCCTGCAATTGGGTCGGTAATCACAGCGCTAATTATGGCCCGCATTGGAGGTTTTAACCGACAAGGCCGGCTGGTTGTAGTATCTGTCGCCGTGTTTGGGTTGGCAACAGTTGGTTTCGGCCTGTCTACTGTCTTTTGGTTATCTATGCTGATGCTTGCATTAACTGGCGCAGCCGACACCGTGAGTACTGTACTTCGTCAAACGATTCGCCAACTGGTTACACCAAACTATATTCGTGGACGGATGACGGCTATCAACATGATGTTCTTTATGGGTGGACCACAATTAGGTGAGTTAGAAGCTGGTGTAGTGGCGGCTTTGATTGGTGCTCCATTATCAGTGATTCTTGGTGGCCTGGGTTCTTTGATTAGCGCTTGCTTAGCAGCTGTAAAGGCAAAGCACCTGATGGAGTACGAAGGCTAATGGCTGAGTGGATCGAAGCCGAAACCAATACACACCAGGATCATGTGATCGCTCATGTAATTGGTGCCACAGTCCTTGGTTTCTTTGTTTGGGATGAAACTGCCTTTTTTCTACTCGATATTGGTTTCATCTGGAATGTTTATCTCGACGGCGAAATGGGACTCGTTCCGCACCCTGTTGCTATCAATGAACTGGAGGCTCCGGAGGCGGTAAAGAGAGAGTTACGAGCTGACGTCGATCTTTTGTTGAAGGGAAATCAGAATCAGACAGCTAACCGGGTAATCCGTCCCAGTTTTTACTCACCGATTCAGGCTGTTAGCTTTTCGACCAGCGGAAGCTCCCGACTATTGTTTTTGACTTGTGAAGAGGAGGCGCTTCGCGTAGAAACTTCACTGGAGACCCGTGAGGTGAAGATTTATGAGCTCTAAGAACAATGAATCATCGACGTTGTCGGAAGCAGCCCTGGAGGAAGAGGCCTTCGTTCGCGATCGGCTGAAGGAGGAACTCGGCCGAGAACCAACGCGCGAAGAGATTGATGAATGGTTACGCGAGCACACTGAAAGCTATTGATCTTTTCTAAACACAGAAATACCGCACCAATATTCAGGTGCGGTGTTTCTGTCCCCCCGTGAAACTTAGATCAATCAGCAATCACGGTAATCTGATTGTCGACAGCCTTAACCCCTTTGACCGCTCTCACCATCTTTTCTACCTGGCTCTTCAGTGCTTCAGTCTTAACGGTTCCCAGTAGGGTTACCTTGCCATTCAACACTGTCGCGGTTATGCCCAAACTCGAAAAGGTTGGGTCATCAGTTAACTGCTTATCGATATTCAACTGAACTGTTGAATCATCGTTTGCAGGTGATGTTGTGCTACCACCAG
>JBKPQV010000112.1:0-3030 GCA_046734235.1 Acidobacteriota bacterium | reverse complement strand
TCAGAGTTTCGACCTACATTTGTCGTAACGGAGATAAACGAAAAGATTCCTCCGCCTTTGCGGTTCTTATTGAAATATGAGCGCAACCCGCAACTCCGACACCACTTTTTCGGGTACTCAATTTCCGTGCTCGAAGATCTCTGTGAAGAATTTGGTTATGGTGTGCTGGAGCTTGAATACAACAATGCTTTTATCGCACCTCGCGAATTAAAGGCGGCGAAGTTTCTGGACGCTGAAAAAGCCTATGCCCTGGGCTATCGCGATCGTCCTGATCGGAAACAACGATTTGCTTCTAATCACGACATGGAAGCGCTTCATTCGCTAAGTCCCACAAAAGGTATTGCTTTCCTGCGCGACTTCTACTCGAAAGAATCCGGTAAATACTACCTCGCTACCAATCGAGAGATGTTGGCGATGCAGTTGGAAAAAGGCTAGTTATTTCAGATTTAAGATTGCCCACCCACTTCCGTGGGTGGGATTTCTTTTGTGCAAGGCGAACAAAACTTACTTCAGTAAACCCGATAACCAATGCATGACGTTCAGCAGTAACTGTTTGTTATCGATGCCGGGATAGTTCATCCCAATTGGTTCTTTCTCGGGTGGATCACCGATCAAAGCAGACAACATATCAGCTTCGGCGATAACCACAACTCGACCGCTGCCGTATTTCAGTGCGAGAGCTTGAGCGACACCGCGCTCAGAAACCTGTTCAGGAGTTGCGCTTCCTTCAGCTGGTTTCATGTCACGAGCTGAATCCGACAGCTTTAAGAAAGCAACGCTATCTTGAGGCCCTTTCAGCGAGTGGCCTGTAAAGACCACAACGCGATTGACCTTTTCGTTGGTGTCGCGCCCACTCGTGATCGGATGAGCTTGCAACTGGTGATTCTCAACCGAATAGAGAATCATGCTCGAGCGATATTCCTCGGCGCAATTCTTTGGATCTTCAGCAATGCCTGGGTTCATTTCGATTCCAAATGGCTTTGCCAAACTAGATGCTGACTTTGCAAATGGTCCAGGGTCGGTAACGAGAAGCAGCGCGCCCCCGCCTTTAACCCAGTCGCGGACCACGACCGTTTCTTCGTCGCTAAAGGCTGGCTTGTCGGCATCATCCTCGTCGATATCGTTGCCGAGCGCGTTGGCGATTATCAGAAGCTTAAAGCTATCGAGGCCTTTCTTGGTGAAGGGTTGGCGATTAATGACGAATCGGTAACCATCGTTCATCAACAGATCAGTGAACGGCTTATATCGACCTGTAGATGTATGAAAGTTGTTATGCGCTTCGTCGAACATGACCCGCGGCGCGTTCTTTGTATAAGCAGGATTTGCGACGTCTGGTTTGAAATTGGGATCGGCCAGATGTTGCCCGAAGACAACATTAACGCAGATTCCAATTAGTGCTGCGCAGACGACAAGCTTCGATAAATGTCGAGACATGATTTCAGTTTTGACGTAACCAGCCAGGAGAGACTGTCAAACTCGCGACTTTAGGTTGGCCAAACGTTCAGCTGCACGGTTTAGTGTTTCGTCGCTCTTGCAGAAACAGAAACGCACCTGCTGCTTACCATTTTGGGAGACGCTGTAGAAGCTCGAACCAGGAACACAGGCTACTCCGATTTCTCGAATTAAGTGTTTGGTGAACTCAACATCGTTGGCAAAACCAAAATTGGAAATGTCCGTCATGATGTAGTACGCACCGTCAGGAACGAAGGTTGAAAATCCATTCTCCTGAAGGACGGGAAGTAGGAGATCTCGTCGGGCGCGATATTCAGTCTGAAGGTGATCGTAATATTCTTCGGGCAACGACAGTGCGTAAGCTCCGGCGGCCTGCAAAGGTGCTGCGGCACCAACGGTCAAGAAATCATGGACCTTTCGGATGCCGCTGGTGATTTGAGAAGGCGCAATGCAATACCCGACTCGCCAGCCGGTGACCGAGTAAGTCTTCGACATCGAATTAACGACTACGGTGCGGTTACGCATGCCTTCGAGTTGGGCCATCGAGATGTGTTTGATGTCTGCGTTTTCACGCGGGTAAAGAATGTGCTCGTAGATCTCGTCTGTGAAACAGAGCGCATCAAATTCCTGGCAGAGTTGGGCGATGAATTCCATCTCCTTCCGGCTAAAAACTTTTCCGGTTGGATTGTTTGGATTACAAACGATTATGGCCTTGGTTTTTTCGTTGAAAGCGGCTCGTAGTTCGTCCTCGTCAAAGGTCCATTCCGGCGCATGAAGCGAGATGTATCGAGGGGTAGCATCGGAAAGGATCGCGTCGGGAGCGTAGTTTTCGTAGAACGGCTCAAAGACGATCACCTCATCACCCGGATCCACTGTGGCCATCATTGCGGCGATCATTCCTTCTGTTGAACCACAAGTGACCGTTATTTCTGTTTCCGGATCGATGTCGAGACCGAGATACCACTTTGTTTTTCGGGTGATAGCATCCCGAAAGTCTTTCGAGCCCCAGGTGATCGCATATTGATTGACATCATTAGCGATGGCTTCCATTGCTTTCTGCTTAATGTCGTTCGGAGCAGCGAAATCGGGAAAACCCTGCGACAAATTTACAGCTCCGTGCTTGAGTGCCTCGCGCGTCATTTCGCGAATCACCGACTCGGTGAACGAATTTGCTTTGCGAGAAACGTGTCGGCTTTTGGATGTGGAGGTCATTTATTAGAGCGGGGAACTTTGTGCTTGGGACTTTGTACTTTGAACTTTGTACTTTGAACTTGGTGCTTTCGCTTTTCAGTAGAGAACTGCAATTTAGAAGGACAAAGTACAAAGCTCAAAGTACAAAGCTCAAAGTACAAAGCTCAAAGTACAAAGCTCACTCGTCCCGTATGCTCTCACAGGGGTATTACTGTGGCAAGCACGGTTGACCGCAGGCGTTCAGACTGAGAATTTGTTCGCGATGTTGCGAATAACTACCGTCATTCTTTGTCTTGTCACTGCATGTTGGTCAACTCAGCTTCAGGCGAAGCAACCAGGCAAACTGAGTCGCCGCGGAATAGAAAACCCGACTGCGCTCGATAACTT
>JBKPQV010000111.1:0-11458 GCA_046734235.1 Acidobacteriota bacterium | reverse complement strand
CTGGGAGCCAGAAAAACTTCTGTACTTAAGCTGGTTTTGGGAAAGGGGCTGACGATAACGACGATCGGGATTGTGATCGGATTGCTTGGCTCGTTTGTCCTGGTCCGATTTCTCAAGAGTTTACTCTTCGAGGTCAGCAAGACTGATCCTATTACCTTTGCCGTAGTGCCTGTATTGCTGATCGCCTCCGCAACGTTGGCTTGTTTGGTCCCCGCTATTCGGGCAATCAAAGTAGATCCGATGACGGCACTCAGACACGAATGAGACTCTCATAAATCCCACGGTACGGAAGGGGCACAACTCATCATCACCCCACTCGAGTCGTAACCCGATCGCCTCCCCACCAGGTGCTACGGTTGGTCGCACAGTTTGCTACAAGCACTTATCTGAAATCACTCAGCATAACAATCTGCCGGTTAAACTGCCCGCGAGCAAGGGCGAGCTGCTTGCCGTTGGGCGACCAGGCAAAACTAAAAATGCGCTCCGCGTCAAAGTTGGTCAGCTGTTGAGGAGCGCCGCCCGCAAAGGGTTGTCCCCAGATGTTTGAGGTATCACCCTGGTTCTTTATATAGGTGAGATAACGACCGTCAGCTGTCCATTGAACGATTTCGCTGAAGAATAAGTAGTCTGTTTCCGGCGCGACATCGAAAGTCTTGACCGGCGCTCCGCCCTTCGACGGGATCACCAACAGACGAACCTTCGTAGCTGATGGGCTGAAGAAGGCCACCCAATTCCCGTCGGGTGAGACCGAAGGATAGTAGGCGTGCTCCTTGGTCATCTCCATCGGCTCGCCGCCTTCAGTGGACACCCGCCAAATACTCGGTGGGCCTGAAGACCCTAGTCGCCTGAAAAAGATCCACTGCCCGTCCGGAGAACAAACCGGAGAAGTTGTCGTGCCACCGCTCGCAAGCAAGGTGGAATTGCCGTGGTCCATCTCCGCCCGCCAGATCCCCCAGGCACCGTCTCGATGTGAGGCAAAAACTAACTGGCGACCGTCAGGCGTAACCACCGGATTAGTATCAATGCCGAAGTCAGCCGTCAGTTGTCTAGGATTAGTGCCGTCGCTGTTGATGATCCAGATCGCCCGGTTGCCGCTTGCCTCTGAAGAGTTGTAGCTATCTCGTGCCAGCGAGCTGTAAACAATCTTCCCATCCGGTGTCCACGCCAGACCGCCAAGCCCATCTTTTCCCCCGGTAGTGATCTGTCGGGTCCGGCTCCCATCCCAGTCCGAAGCTACCCTTATATTGGCAGTCACGTCCGCCATTTCAGCAACCAGAGTGCGCGAGTCAGCGGTTAGTTGTAATCCCGAGTAAGCCTTAGTGTCGTGAGTCACGTTGCTAACAACGCCGCTGGGATAGGAGATGAAGTAGATCTGCATCGGATCTGTTAACTGTTCTTTGCCCGTCATTAGCAGTCCGCTGCCGTCGCCCAGCCAAACTTCGCAGCCCACGTCCAACCAGCGACGCGAGGTAAGCTGCTGCTCCGGTCCGCCCTCAACCGGCACGGCCATCACGGTATTGTAGAAGGTCTCACCCTCACGGTTGCGCGCACCGAAGGCAATAAGCCGTCCGTCTGGAGACCAATTTGGAACCCAGGAGATGTCGGGCCAACGGCGCGTGGCAATAACACGCTCGTTGGTCCCATCCTCATTGGAGATGATTAGTTCATGCACTTGCCGGCTTGGCACCGCACGGATGAGGGCCATCTGTTTGCCATCGGGTGAAAAGGTTAATCCAATGCAAACGCTGGAAGCGATCTTGCGCGAAGTTCCGCCCACAATAGGAATGCGATAGACGTCGACGAGGAAATACTCAGACATGTTATTGATGTTCTGTACTGAGTAGTAAAGGTAACTGCCGTCGCGTGAAAAGGAGAGCCCTGCGTAGTTAACTCCCGCTGGCGCAACCAACTGGGTCGTATTTCCATTAGCCAGCTGCTTGATCCAGATGCCGAGTTCACCGTTCGCACTGTTCGCAACGTAGGAAACATATTTTCCGTCTGGCGAGATGGTCGGCACCCATGACCCACCATTGCTAAACTGAGTGATTTTTAGGCGCTGTGGCAGCGCCGTCGTGTGCTCGTTACGTTGGCGTAACAAATAAACCGTCAAAACTAAGCCACCGCAGATGAGACAAGCGATAACCAGACCAGCAAGCGTCCCACGTTTGAGTATTGTAGCTTGATCTTTTAGCTGGTAAGGAAATGTTCGGCGATCACCTGCGCCTATCGATCCTGATAACACACGTTTGCCGGCGTTGATGGCATCGACGCTTCCATCCGTGCTTCGATACCACAGTGGTTCAGTGCTCGTGCTTGTCTCTGAAAGCCCTTCAACCTGGTCGCTGATCTGGCTGTGCGCGATGCCATTGGCGTTTGCGTGCCCGGTGTTATCCAAGGTCTTCAGATCCTGGAGTAATTCTTTGACACTCTGGTATCGATCTCCCCTGTTCTTGTTAAGCGCGCGTCGAAGCAGAGTCTTGATAGCAGGAGAAAGACGAGGATCCTTTTCAGCAAGACCCGTCGGATCGCTCTTCAGAATCTCAGCAAGGACATCGCTGGGTGTCTCACCATTGAATGGCGGTTCCCCATACAACATTTCATACAGCGCCACACCCAAACTCCAGATATCAGTCCGCGCGTCTAACTTAACTCCGCGTACCTGCTCGGGAGACATGTAACGAGTAGTGCCGCGTATGACTCCAGGCTCAGTTTCGTTAACGTCGGTAACAACATCCTCTCGAAGTACGAGATCGATTTTGGCAAGACCAAAGTCGAGTACCTTCACGTAGCCATCGAACCGGATCATGATGTTTTCCGGTTTGACGTCCCGGTGCAAAACGCCTACGTCATGTGCTGCCGCAAGTCCTGTGGCTACCTGCAAAGTGATTTCAATAGCTTCGTCGAAATTTACGCGGCCATGCCTCAGGCGTTCACGCAAGGTAATGCCCTTGATGTACTCCATCGCGATGAAATGCCGGCCTGAGAATTCACCGACTTCGTAGATGTGTGCGATGTTAGGGTGTGAGATAGAGGAGGCTGCGCGCGCCTCATGTTGGAAAAGCGCTATCCACTCAGAATCGCTTCCCATCGAAGCGGGTAAGACTTTCAACGCGACAGGACGGCCGAGTCGCTGATCACTGGCAAGGTAAACCTCGCCCATGCCGCCGCTACCGATCTTGCTCTGCAGTTTATAAGGGCCGATGATTTCGCCAACCAGCGTCTCCGAATCCCGGACGGAGATTAGACTCAGACCCTTACTCAGTTGGCTCTTGTCGAGAAATTCACCAGGAAGTTCATAAGCTGAGATTAAGGACAACACTTCTTCGTGAAGTTTGGTGTCGCCGCCGCACTTATCAGTCAAGAACGCTTCCCGATCAGCCAATGTGACCTGCAAAGCGCCGTGAAAAATCTCTTCAATGAGTCCCCAACGTTCTGGTTTCATCTAGCCCATCACCTAGATACCTGCCCCCTGTTAACTCACGCGACAAATAAACACTAAATAGATCTACAAAAAAATATTTACGACTGTTGGCCCACTTCTCGGCGGAGCCAGGCCTTCGCCATACTCCAATGACGCTTAACTGACACAACAGAGATCCCGAGAACTTCCGCGATCTCCTCCATCCTTAGTCCGCCAAAGTAGCGCATCTCAACGATGTTGCTCTTTTGGGCATCAAACTCCGCTAGCTTGTTAAGTGCATCGTCAAGGGCAATCAACTCAGTCGAAGGCTTGACAGAGCTGATAAAGACTTCGGATAACGACACCTGTTGAGTATTTCCACCACGCTTCGCGCGCAGTTGGGCCTTCGCATGGTCCAGGAGGATGCGGCGCATGACCTTTGAGGCAATCGCAAAGAAGTGAGCCCGATTCTGCCACTTCACATCTCTTTGCTTGATCAGCTTGAGATAAGCCTCGTTGACCAGGGCAGACGTTTCCAGCGTATGCCCCGCATTTTCTCTGTTCATATGGAAATGCGCGATTCGATGCAGTTCTCGATCAACGAGGGGCATCAGACGCTCGAGCGCCATCTTGTCGCCGTTTCCCCAGCTAATCAGCAACTCAGTCAGTTCATTGGAAACTTTGTCCATAAGGTGGGAACAACGACACAACGCCTCAATGGCACGATGGTGTCGACCTATCTATGTCCGTCGTGGCCGATCTGACCGTGAATTCTGACTAGAGGGAAGTAGGGGACACGCCGCCTGCGAGCGGCTTTAAGGCGCGCAGCATATCAAACTGAGGTCCTAACACCTACGACTGAAAGATGACTGGGCCTCAAAAGATCTTGATCCACTTTCGCGTTAAATGTCGCGTACTAACGTGCAAGCAAGTTATTTATGACCGTTTCTCCAGGTGAAAAGGTCGTTAGAAGGTAGGAACATCTACCACCAATTGTCTCCCTTGAAGGGCCAACACATGCAGAACCAGAACGGTTTCAAAAATGAAATGTTACTACCTCATTCGAAAAGACCCACCGATAAAGACCTTCATCCTACCTGGAGTGCCTTCATTAAGTATTGCTTCGAACTTGAATACGGCGAGATAGAAACGCTGAAGATTCAGGATGGCCTACCTGTGCTCGCTGAGGTGACACGGAAGAAGATTAAGTTCGTGCCCTGACGAGAATCACTTATTTAGTAAGAAACATTTCGGCTGACTGAAACACTCAGAGGCCGTCGTTGTGGACATGTTTGTCCGCGATCGGCGGCCTCTGTTAGCAAATTAGAACTCTGGCAGAAACCAGCGGCTTCTCTGTCCTTCAGGCAATCATTGCCGCTTTCGCCCTGACAGGTCAAAGCAACGTACGAAACCTCGGTAATTTACAAAAGGAAAATCTCAATGCATACCTCCCGCCAATTCACGCTGAAGGCCATCTCAAAGGTTCAGCAAGAATCCAGCCTTACGAACCGGCATGTCAAACCCTGCCACCGAGAACGAAAGGATGAAATAACAATGAAACTCAAAACGCGATATACCCTGAAGACCATTGCTTTGCTATTAGGTCTTTTAACGGTACTCACTTTTTCTCAAGAAGCCCGTGCTGCTACCTTCAACATCGCCGATGGTGACGTGGCCGGATTAATCGCTGCAATCAACGCAGCCAACTCCAATCCTGGACCTGACACGATTAATCTTGCCCAGGGCGGGACTTACACACTGACGTATATAGCAGGTCCCGATTCGTGGCACGGTCCAACTGGATTGCCGATCGTCCAAGGCTTCAGCGAAACCCAGCATGAATCCCTCACTATCAATGGAAACGGCTCGACTATCCGTCGGAGCGATGCGCCGGGAATTCCCGAATTTCGAATATTTCACGCTCTTTACGCGGATGTCGTTCTCGATGGCCTGGTGATCAAGGGTGGTCGAGGTTATGGATCGCGTTGTGGCGGTGGTGGTCTCTACTTGAACGTCTCCAACACGGTATTACGTAACAGCACGATCACTGACAACTTCGGCGTTGAAGGCGGTGGTATTTGCAACAACAATGCTAGCACGTTGACGATCGAGAATAGCACGATCAGTCACAACACCGGGTCGGGCGGTGAAATTCTCAATCTTGCAGCGGCGTCTCTCTCAATAATTAACACAACTATCTATGATGATCAGGCCGACGCGAATCGAACTGATTCGATCGTTGATGCATTTTCTCCTCCGGGAAGCATACTAATCAAGAACAGTATTGTTGCGGGACCAACAGGGGGTACCGGCATTGACTGCTATGGTTTCACACCAGTTTCGCTCGGTCACAACATCTTTAACGATGGTACCTGTGGTCAAAACGTCGCAGGTGGAGATCTCATTGTTCCAACCCTTACGCTCGAGCCACTGGGTAACAATGGCGGCGGCACACCAACACACGCATTTCTTTCCAGCAGCGCCGCCCTGGACGCAATCCCAGTTTCCGATTGCACGAATGTCGCTGGTATTCCAATTCTGTTTGACCAACGTGGCATCAGTCGTCCGCAAGGGGCGCGCTGCGACATCGGCGCGTATGAACTTGTCTCTGTCGCGGGTCCGCCTACCTATGACAACCGCGCAACGTGGGCCAACGCTCTCTGCTCAACCGAAACAACGAAGACTATAGACTTCAGTCACAAAGATGATGGCAGTTTCATAACCACTCCCGCGGCGGACACTTACTTTGAGACTCTGACTCTTTCAGGCGTAACTTTCCACCAGGTGCAGTCTTACTTCAACCAGCTTATCTACTACTTCCCGACGGCGGTGATTAAGTCGGATCTCCCACCGGGCACGTACTCGTTAGCTACCGATCTTTTCGCGGGATATGGAATGGCAGGCACATTCACTGTCACGCTTTCGACTGGGCAAACCTATTTTGTCAATACAGACGGTACGAGTCGGTTCTTCGGCGTAATCTCCAGTACCCCGATCGAGTGGGCCAGCTTTTCATTCAACAACAACTACTTGGTGATCGATAACTTTACTGTCGGGACAGGCTGTGATTCGACAGCGCCAGTCATTACACCGACAGTTACAGGGACACTCGGCAACAACGGTTGGTATACAAGCGATGTGGATGTAAGTTGGTCCGTCACCGATCCTGAGTCAAGTGTGTCGTCGTCAACGGGGTGCGATACCACTAGCGTCAGTACAGACACTGACGGCATCACGTTTACGTGCAACGCAACAAGCGGCGGGGGTTCTTCGAGCGAGTCAGTAACGGTCAAACGCGATGCGACTGCACCTTTAGTATCGTGTGGATCGGCTGACGGTGCCTGGCATTCGTCAGATGTTTCAATTGCCTGCATGGCAGGCGACGCCACTTCTCAACTCGCTAATGGCGGCGACGCCAGTTTCTCACTAACAACAAGTGTGTCTGCTGGAACGGAAACCGCGAATGCAATGACGGGCAGCCACAACGTTTTTGACAATGCGGGCAATGTAATGACGGCCGGCCCGATCAACAATAACAAAGTCGACCAGAAGGCTCCGACGATAACCATTACAAATCCAACTAACGCACTCTACTTCTTGAATCAATCCAAAGCCGCCAACTTTGGCTGTGTGGACGGCGGTGCCGGCGTGGCGACCTGCAACGGCACGGCACCTAACGGCAACAACATCAACACTGCTTCTACGGGAACAAAGGCGTTTACGGTAGTCGCCACAGACAATGCAGGCAACAGCTCTTCTCAGTCCGTCAACTACTCCGTGACCACTGCACTCTTGACCAACCTCGCACCAAGTCAAGTCTGGGTTGGACTAAAGAACAGCGATGATGTTGGCACCAAGTTTGACCTGTTGGCTGAGGTGCTGAAGAACGGAATGGTGGTGGGTTCCGGCCAGGTCGATGGAGTCACACCCGGCAGTAGTGGCTTCAACAACGCGGTGCTTCGCGGGATCAGTTTGTCGTTGTCAGGTACACAAACCTTTGCGGGTGGAGACAATCTCGCATTTCGCTTGTCGGTACGCGTGGCGGCGAATAGCAACCATGTGAGCGGCACGGCGAGGTTATGGTTCAACGATGCGGCTGCGAACAGTAGTTTTGGCGCAACCGTCAATGAGGTGATCAATGCTTACTACTTGCGAAGTGGTTCAGCGCTCGCAGTAACAACAGGTACAGGTCCGAAGAACACGATCGACGTCACAGTGAATCGCAATCAGAATGGAAATCCGTTCAAGCCATTCGCAACTTGGATCGTGACCTTCTGAACATTGCAGCGCTAAAGATTTCGGCTGACTGAAGCACTCAGAGGCCGTCGTTGTGGACCAAGCGGTCCTCGGCGACGGCCTTCAATTTTCAAATCTTTCAGATCGATCACGGCCTCGAAACAATTCTATGAGAATGCGAAGGAGGATATTTTGTATAACAAGAAACCTAATCTCGCGACGATAACTCTCCGCTATGTTCCAAACGCTCGAAGACTTGCTGTGTTTGTGAATTCCATCGTCCTCATGCTGGTAATTTCAATTTGGTCAGGTGTCGCATTTGCACAATCTTGTGCACCTGCCTCCACCACGCCTGGCAACTTGGATACCTGCTTTGGCAGTGGCGGCAAAGTAATAACTGACATCACGAACGGAACTGCTAATACCACCGCAACAGCCGTAGCTATCCAGACTGACGGCAAAATAGTCGTCGCGAGTACGTGGTCCCACGTTTTTTATGTCTTGCGTTACGACTCGGCTGGCTTGCTTGACCCGACCTTTGGCAACGGCGGTATGGTAAGGATTCCATTTAATAAAACTTCTGACGGCGCTGCAGAGGCACTCGCAATCCAATCGGACGGCAAGATAATTGTTGCCGGTTACTCCACGTTGAAAGGCAACACCGTGGGTTTTGCAATTGCTCGTTTGGCCCCAAATGGGAGCCTGGATACTTCATTCGGAATCGGTGGGAAAGTTCTGTTTGGTTTTCAAAACAACGTAAGTGCTGTCGCACGAGCCATCACAATCCAGGCGAACGGCTATGTCGTTGTATCTGGGGACTCCAATGAGGCCTTCGCACTCGTAAGGCTCACTCCCAACGGCGCTTTCGACCCTGGATTTAACGGCACTGGCAAGGTGACTGTTCCCCAAGCAAACATCCATCCAAGCGGAGGAGCTCTCGACGTAACGATTCAAAGGGTAGTTGTCAGCGGTCTTGTTCAGGAGAAGTTGGTTGCCGTTGGCCTTCGACCCGCGCTGGGGAATGTATCCACGGACATGGCTGTTATGCGTTTCAATCCAAACGGCGCGCTTGATGCAAGCTTCGGAATCGGCGGCAAAGTTTTTACAGACTTTACGGGATTTTCTGACCAAGCAAAGGCTGTCGCAATTGATCCAAACAACAACATCGTCGTAGCAGGACACACGCTTACCGATAGTACTAACGGCCAAATGTTTGCGCTCGTGCGATATACCGAAAACGGGCAGCTAGACGCTAGTTTCGGAAGCGGCGGGAAAGTCACCGCTGGTTTGCTAGGCTACCACAACTCTCTGTATGGACACGGACTTGCTATACAGGCAGACGGTAGGATAGCTGTCTCGGGTTATGTGGAGACTGTAGACTTCACCTATGCCGATTTCGCTGTCGCCCGCTTCAATTCTCAGGGTACTCCGGACACAACCTTCGGCGTAGACGGGACCGGGATTCTGCTTACCGATTTCTATGGCGGCAAAGATTATGCTTGGGGCGGGCTGGCGCTTCAGGCAGACGGGAGAATTGTGGTGGTTGGTCAGGCATCTACCCAAATCGGACTCACGCGCTACATGCCGTGAGCGTTGGTAGCCGGTCCGATGAGGTGACGTTGAAGACGCTATAGGACGTTTATCTCGATTCGAAAAAATATGAAAGCCCGCTCGCGTTAAGAGCGGGCTTTCTAAAATGATCCCAGTGACTCCCAAAGTATCTCGGTGAATTCGTCAACTACTTCACTCGCAGCACCAGTGGCATCGCATTATCCGGAGGGGCCGTCGCAATCTCGCGGCTAAAACGCAACGTGGTTCCGTCAGACATCCAACCTCCGTCACTGCACCGTGAGCTGGTCTCAATCGACTTCCCTTCCCGGACTCGTATTGCGTTCGCGGTTGCCTCACGCTCAGCGCGGTACCTGAACGCACGACGCCAAAGAGATGTGAGGTCCGTTCCCAGCTGATTCATAGGCGTGTTCACATCGCATCCGGTGAATTTGAAAAGGTCTTCGGCGATTTGTCGATCATGATCGATCGAGGTTGCCAGCCACTTCGTCGGAAAAAGTCGCGCGCCGCTTTGCCAATAATTAGCAGCCTGATGCTGAAATGCATCAAGAAGGGGCCGCACATCATCGCGGTCTTGCAGTTCGCCGAGCCACTTCGGAGCAGGCAGCGGCATTTTCCAGGCAACGGCGTTAACCATGCGCGCCATTGCCAAAGCTGCTGTTTGGGTCATCATCTGTGGATGATTATCGAGCGAGCGCGCTAACCTCCAAACAGCTTGCAAATCGTTCCAAGCACTCGAATCGTTGGCGCGTGCTTTATTAAGGGCGCTAGCAACCAGTGCCCTCGCCATCGTCATGTGCATCGCGCGCATGGCAATAGCGCGTGAATCACCTAATTCGTCATGACGCTCCCACACGACTTGTTCCTTCAACAAGACCTCCCGGATTGCTGAGACATCTGGGAGCGACGGCACGTTGCCGATAGTGATCTGGTCGCGAAGAATTTCGCGTGCAACAAAATCGTCGAGGGCAGTGTCATTTTTCGGCAACCCCTCGGCGAGCGCAGTCAGCTGTCGGGACGCATTTGTTGTCTCCCGTTGCGGCCAGCGATCTCCGACCTTTTCAAGAGACCCCATCTCACCGGGCCACTGCCGAGCAGCCGATGTCGCAACAGCCTGATCATTTCTGAAGGAAAAGAAGATCGAGGTGATAAGCCCGAGTGTAGCTATGACAATTATCAGTGCTTTCTTCAGCGTTCCCACGAACCAACCATAGCGGAAAGCCACTTAGGCTAACAAGAGGCACTCCAAGGAGATACCTCTTTGTCACACGACGCGAGTCGTGAATAGATCGCCTGTCAGCCATTTAACGATCAGATCATCATCTTCGGAAATCTTGCCAAGTACGCGATAGCGTGATGCTGCCAGGATTTGCGACTCGACAGCGCGCTCTTTAACCACGCAATAAGGTTCGACGTACGATGAATGTATGAAATATACCTCACCAGCGACGTTAAGAATGAAACCGACATGTATATCCAGGCCGACAATGTATAGACCCGTTCCCCAATTCCTAACACTTTCAACGAAACTGTTTAGCGGAGCATTCCGGAATCGTTTCGTGTGATCGTTTGTCGTGAAACTCAGGATAATATTTTCCGAAGCCTGCTGGGCCAACCTGCTCCGCTGCACGTTCAGTCCCGCATCGCGTAGCACCGTCGATACAAAATAACCGCAAGCAATCTGGCCACGTCCGGGTGTCTCAGTGGTCCCGTAAAAATCCCATTTCGTCCCATACCAAAATGGGAAAACCTCATCGGAGACAGCGCGCAGCAACAACGCACGTGCCTCGTCGATTACTAATTGTCTTTCTGCGATGTTTGTCACTCGTTGGTAACGTGATCTCAAAGCAACGCGCTCATGCTCCACCTTCGATAAAGTTGCGTTGTAGTTCCGCAAGTCAACCGTTGGACGATCTTGGATTGCTCTAGTCAGTGAGGACTGCGCAGGATTGGTATGTGCTGCTGGCCGCACCGAATCGGTTCGACTCAAAATGATTGCAAACGCCAGGATCGCAAAGGCTACAACAGGAATAATCAGAATGATTTTGCGACTCAGTTTCATTTGCAGCTCACCCAAGGGTAAGTTAGAGCGGTAGATCTTCCTACAGTCATTCCCCTCTTGAACCACTGTGGGAAGGCACGTTGATCGGAGAAATGAGACCATAGAAATCATCCGCAGATTACGCCGTTTACGCAGATTTTCCGGCTGAAGGCCTGAATAATTTCGAAAACTTCAGTGAAATCGGCGTAATC
>JBKPQV010000110.1:0-12986 GCA_046734235.1 Acidobacteriota bacterium | reverse complement strand
AAATCGTGAATTCGATATAATCAAAATTCCTGATCGTTAATTGCCGACAAGCTAAGCATATCAAACAGAAAATCGGCAATCAGCAATCAAAAATCAGCAATCAAAAATCGCCATCCTAGATCTTATGAATCAACAATCCATCCCTCAGTTTAGGCTCAAACCACGTCGACTTCGGTGGCATGATCTCGTTGGCGTCAGACACCATTAACAATTCGTCAACAGTAGTCGGATAAAGTGAAAACGCCACTGCCGCCTTTCCTTCATCCACTAAACGCTCAAGTTCCTTTGTTCCCCGCAAACCACCCACAAAGTCAATTCGCTTATCCGTACGAACGTCCTGGATTCCCAGGATCGGATCAAGCAACCGATCTTGAAGAACGCTTACGTCAAGCTGTGCAACCGTTCCTACCGGTAAAGTCGCTGCTGGTGACAATTGCAAGCCATACCATTTCCCATCAAGGTACATGCTCCAATGACCGCGCTTCAACGGCGACGGTGAAGCATTTTCAGAAATTGTGAATTGCTCCCGGCAGACCTGCAGAAACTCTTCTTTAGGTAGACCATTCAAATCCTTCACAATGCGATTGTAGGCAAGGATCTGGAGTTGCGAGTCCGGAAAAATTACCGTCAGGAAGTAGTTGTAGTCTTCTTCGCCCGTATGGGCAAAACTCTGCTGCTTCAATTCGGCGCGCGCACGACTTGCACTCGCAGCGCGATGATGACCATCTGCGATATACAGCAATGGGACATTCTTAAAGCTATCCACCAACCCTCCGGTTTCGCGCAAACGCCAGATCGTATGTCGAATCCCATCGGCTGCAGTAATATCAAACAACGGCTCACCACTTAAAGCCTCCGACACTTTTTCGTCGATCTCCGCACGGTGCCTGTAAGTCAGGAACACTGGCCCGGTTTGAGCGCTCAACATCAACATGTGTCGCGTGCGATCGTCCTCTTTATCACGACGAGTGCGTTCATGTTTACGTATCGTGTTGTTGTCGTATTCATCAATCGAACAGACTGCAACTACGCCTACTTGCTCATGATTGCCCATCACTAATTTGTACAGGTAGAGACAAGGCTCTGCTTCGGTCTCAAGAGGACAATTTGCGATTAGTGTTTCAAAGTTTTCCGCCGCTTTCCGATAGACCAAGTCGCTGTGAATGTCTGTATCCTCAGGAAGATCAATTTCGGGTCGTGAGACGTGCAGGAAACTTAAGGGATTTCCCTTGGCCAGTTCGCGGGCTTCTTCTGTATTAACTACATCATAAGGAACGCTGGCCACGGCTTTTGCCTGGTTGGCACTGGGACGCAAAGCGCTGAAAGGACGAATAACAGCCACGTAACCTCCTGGTCCGCAAGAAGACTCTGGCGTAAGCCTGCCCGAGGTCCTTCGAGTTTCGACAATAATGATGATTAAGGCTTAGGAGTTTAGACTATTAAGTAGATCATTTTCCATATGTCATTGGACATTTCTCAATTGCCACTTGGAATTGGACCTATAAAACTCAAATGGCAAGTGAAAAATGTCAAATGAGATAGGGAAAATGATCCGGAACACCTACAGCTTGTCGATCTTTGCAGCGAGAATAAAATCGCTCTCAGTAAGACCGTTGATCTTGTGAGTCCAGATCGTAATCTCTGCTTGCCCCCAACCAAAGCAAATATCCGGATGATGGCCTTGTTCCTCAGCCAACTCGCCGACCCGGTTTACGAAATCCAACGAGGCACGAAAATCGGTAAAACTATAAGATTTTTGCAGATGATGTTGGTTAATCGCTTTCCAGCCGTCGAGCTGATTCAATAATGTCGTAATTTCTTCACCCTGTAGCGCAGGTACTCCACCTCGACAAGGCACGCATTGGCGACTCGATAATTCACTCATTTCTTAACCTCCGTCTCCGGCGACTCATTCAACTCCCTGCAATGCCTTCTTCAGAATCGCTATTTGACCAGCGTGATAGAGATCGTGCTGGACCACGCCGTGCAATGTCACATACACGCTTGAGAACGGCGTACTTGGATCTTGAATAATGGGTAGATCCAATCTTCCGTCGTCAACTGCAGAAATTGCATCCAGCAGAGCCTCGTGATTTGAACGCAAGAACTCCTTGGTCGCTAGCCAGGCTTTTTCGCTAGTGTCGTCAATCTTGGGCCAGTCTTCTTCGTCGCTTAATTGTGCACGGTCACCTTGTAATCTTCGCCGGCCGGCTGACTCCCACGCCGCGATGTGTAACGTTAACTCCCAGATTGAATGTGCCCCCGGTATTGGATGTGCGGCAGCCTGCACTGCGTTGACGTCTTTAAGACTAGAGACCACCGAAGGTCCATGCCACGCTTCACCATCAAACGCACGTTGAAATTGATCCTTGATTCGTTCTGTCTCCTTCATGACTTCCCCTCTAAATAGATCTCTTCAATTTCATCAACCATCCGTTGCAGGCTAAAGCGTTCTTTAACAACATCAGCAGCATGATTGCCGATCGCCTTTCTTAGACTCTCATCTCTCAGCAAGCGAACGATTGACGCAGACAATACCGCGACGTCGCCGATTGGGACCAACAAGCCCGTTGAATCAGTATCGACGACTTCCTGCGCGCCTTCAGTTTGTGTCGCAACCACCGCGGTGCCGGCAGCCATAGCCTCTGCTATTGATAGACCAAATGACTCTGTTTCAGAGGCTGACACAAACACATCAATAGCACACAGTAACTTTTCCGCATCATCAAGCCAACCGAGGAAATGAACTCTGTCCTGAAGCTGCAGTTTTCCAACGAGCTCTTTCAGCTCAGATCTGATCTCGCTCTTCGCCGAAGTATCAACGCCGGCGATGACAAAATGGGTATTCTGTACTTCGCGAACGATGAGTGAGGCTGCCCTAATCAAATCATCGTGACGCTTTAACTTCCGCAGTTCACCAATACTACCGACAATCAAGCAATCAGTCGGAAGTCCTTTACTTTTCAAAAACGCACTTCGATCGATCTTCTGACAGGCACCTGAATAGCGATCTACATCGATGCCGTTTGGGACCGTGGCAATTCTGTCATCAGGAACAAGACGTTGACTCTTAAGTTGTCCGGCAACAGCACTCGAGACCGCAATCAGCTTTGTTGCCCGCGAAAGCGTTCGACGGTGAATTCCACTAAGCGGAAACAGCACGTGTCGCGTCACGATAAACATAGGTTGTGGCTTAACACGGGCAGCGTAAGCAGCCAACGAATAGTCTCTCGCCATGTGAGCATGTACAACATCGATCTTATTCTCCTTGACGAAACGTGCGAGGGCTCGTGCACTTTGTGCGTCCAGGGCATTGCGCAAAGGAAAGGTCTGTATGTTCTGGGCTGGAAGCTTTAGGTAATCAACGATCGGGGATTTCGGCCTGACAGCAACAAAGACGTCGTGCCCACGAGTACAAAGTGAATTACTTAGATCGACAAGATAGCGCTCACCACCGCCAAATGATGACGCTGAGCTAATCTGCAGGATGCGCATTCGAATTCATTATTAACTCAACTTCGCGTACCAAACTCAAACAGCTTGATCAAGATGTGTTTCGTTTAACATGAGTTTTCTCGCAAAAGTGCAAGAAATTTGACTCTTTCAACATCGGCACACGCGTTGCCATTCTCACCCGTAACACTTGTTTGTTGGGGAGGAATTGTATGGCGAAGTCAAAATTAGTGACAGGTCTATTTAAGAGCAAGGTCGCGGCAGAAGCCGCTGTTGATGCGATCTTGAAGCGCGGTTACACACGTGATGATATCAGCGTCCTGATGTCGGATGCGACGCAGACAAAAGAGTTTGGTTTGCAAACTAGAACTCATGCGGCCGACGGTTTAGGAATTGGAGGTGCGATCGGTGGAGCCGTGGGCGCCGCTGTAGCAGCGATAGCAGCCGTAGGCACAACTCTGTTTCTGCCAGGAATTAACCTCGTAATTGCAGGTCCAATCGCAGCGGCCCTCGCGGGAGCTGGAGCAGGCGGAACTACAGGCGGAGTTATCGGTGCTCTGATTGGAGCCGGCATACCCGAATATCGAGCGAAGGTCTATGATGCCGAACTCCGCGGCGGTGGCATTTTGATTGGCGTGGAAGCTCGAGCTGATGATGAGATCGAAAAGCTTGAAGAACTACTCGAGGAGCTTGGTGGTCAACACGTTCGTGCCGAGTAAACCGGATCACAGTAAGCTTTAACCACAAAGGCTCAAAGACACGAAGTCACAAACGGCAAGTTCATTGGGATGTCTTTACTTTGAGTCTTTGTGTCTTAGAGCCTTTGTGGTTAATGCTTCAATATGGACCACAATTAGGAAAGGCTTGTTGCAATTGGCATCGCAACAAGCCTTTTCTTCGCTGGGGTGAAGTATCAACTAACGCTTAATAGCGTCGCCTACGTCTTCAATGGCTTCGCCAACCTTGCGACGCACCTTACCTGCGCCCTGTTGAACCTTGCCACCCAGATTTTCAGCCTGACCCTCAGATTCTAAATCGCGATCATTGATCGCATGGCCTACAGTTTCCTTAGTCTTACCTTTGACCTGATCAAATTTTCCTTCTATTTCATCTCGATTTGGTATTCCCATAGTTACCCCCATTGTATTTTTCAGCACACTGGGGGCATTAGCAACCATCATTCCCTTGGAAAACATTAGAGATTTTTAGATGTAGGACGTGAGGGGTTCAGATTGACTGTATGGATCAGAGACTCGTGATGCGCGATCTCAGGTCACCATAGGTCCCATTGGTCTTATAGGTCCTATTAACCCACTGGCACTTCATCTTCCGACTTCACCGATCTCGACACTGCGTCGCTGATCGGCAACCGGACTTCGAATCGGGTGCCTTCGCCCGGTTCGCTGACTGCGAAGATCTCGCCGCCGTGTCGGGAGATAATGCCGTGAGAAGCTGAAAGACCAAGACCAGTACCTTTTGCGCCTTTTGTGGTAAAGAAAGGTTCGAATATACGAGCCGCAGTTTCTGCTGACATACCGCAACCGTTGTCGGCCACCCAGAAACAGCCGCTATCAATCTCACCGCGCGTTCCGAGTTCCATCAAACCACCCTCGGGCATTGCATCAACTGCGTTGAAGATTAAGTTAAGGACCACTTCACGAAGTTCAGCAAGGTCACCCTTAATGTAGATCGGACCGTTGCATTCAAGCTTCAATTCTATTTGAGGTTGTCCGGCTTTCCGCTGCCACTTCGGCCGGGCTATCTCAATAGTCGAAGTAATCAGATCGTCGAGTTCCACTGGACCAAATCCCTGGCCGGAATCTCGCCTGGCGAACTCGAGAATACGCCGCAAAGTTTTGCCCCCATCTTCAACCGCATCATTTATCACCTGCAAGCTCTTTTGCGATGCTTCATCTGAAGCCTTCATCTGCAACAACTGAGCGCGGCCTTTTATGACCGTCAGTGAGTTGTTCAGGTTGTGAGCGACGCCCGCCGCGAGTTCGCCTACCGCCCGGAGCTTATCCGATTGAGAGGCGAGCTCCTGAGTTCGTTTTCGTTCAGTGATATCGCGCAAGAAAACGATGACGCCATTAACTTCGCCATCTTTCCACAGCGGGGAGACGTAAGCTTCAACGTCTCGTTCACTTTCGTCAGGTCGAACGGCAAGAATTTCCGCTTGCGTGGCGTCTCCTGAAAGCGCGCTTTCGACAGCCTTGCTAACAATATTGCGCGAATCAGGTCCAATGAAATCGACGAGACGCTGTCCTAACAACATTAACGGGTTGCCAGTTTCCGCTCGTTGATTGATCCAGGTGATACGGCCGAGTTTGTCGAGTGCATAGATCTCGTCAGGAGAACGGTCAGCAAGATTCGCCATGAATGACTTGTGAGAAATCGCTTCTGCTTCGGCGCGACGCAGTTGAGATATGTCTCGCGCAGTCAATAAGGCGCAGGGACTCGTACCTTCTACACTTAGGGGCTGGACTGTAATGAATAATGGGACGCCTACCACGTTTGAGGCGATCTCAAATTCGAGTTTGTGTGAGTTTTCGAGGGCCCGATCAACTACACAACTATGGGTATCTTCAGTTTGCCAGAACAAGTCACAACAACGGCATCCCATCCGTAGTCGAGTTACCGTTGATTGCAGAGCCTCGGCTTGATCGTTTGCGAAAATGAGTCGCCGGCCGCTATCGAACAAAAAGATGCCATCGGTTACCGACTGTAGTGCGCTCGCGGCCAGAGCCAGCGATAGAGGAGAACTGGTGTCGACAGAGGAGTCTAAGTCCATGTCTTTGAAACCTTAAGTCATCCAGGAACTTGGAAAACAAGGGAGGTGAAACAGCGGAGCGGCCGTGGGATAAGCCGCAGCAATCCTACCAAATTTCGCGTGAACGCCGCTAGAAGAATCTAAAACGACTAAAAACCCACCCCGAATGCAGCCAAAACCGCGAGAACCACGGCGAGGATCGCTTCTCCCGCGATCAATCCGGATGCAAGAGGAATTCTCAGTTCTCCTTCAGACCTCGGCGACGCTTTTGACCAGACCAATTGCCCGATTCCACCAGCAATGAAAGTAAGTAATACGGAAGCTGGCAAAAGCATACCGATGCCGATTGCAGCGGGCGATGGAGTTCGTTCACTGTAGTATTCGGCTAATAAGGTGAGCACGACCCCTGCTGCGATTCCGATCAATAGTCCCACCAGGCAACCCGGTGGCAGAGCGCCAAAACCTTTTGTTAACAACTCAGCAAACCCTGCCCACTTGACACTAATTGGCGACGACAATCCTTCGGGGCCAATTCCAAACTTGTTTCTCAAGACAGGGTAGACGACGGCTGTCGCAAACGAACCAATTGGAGCCGCGATTAGCTGCGCAATCGTTAAGCTGCGAGGATTTGATTTGATCAGTTGGCCCGCCTTGAAATCCTGCATCAGCGCTTCAGACGTAACCGCAATTGTTCCCGTTAGTCCACTGGACGACATGTTGACTGGCACGTTGCCAGGTGAAATGAAAGCGAAAACTGCTTGCATCATGTTCGACATGGCGCTAATCGGTCCCCAGTTTGTTTCCCCTAAGACACGCAAACCAACCAACATCAGTGGTAATGAAAGAAGAATAGCGATGAACGAAAGCCAAATCGGAATTCCGATGCTGAAATACTGAACGAGGCAAATCACAACCGTCATCGCGAGGGATCCAATACCAACCCACTGAATTGGAAAATCACGTCCGTCCATATGACTAGTCTTCAGGTTGCTAAATGTCTTCGCGATCAAGTTCCACTTCAGCGCCAGCGAAGTTAAACCACCAGCAACCATCAAACCCGTTGCTGGCCACATGACCCAACGAAGCGTCATCGGGTACGTCTGCTCTGGAATCATTCCGTGACTGAACAGGTAGTGAGGAAGCAGAAACCAACTAACGAACGTGCCGATCGCCATCGCCAAGCATATTCTGAACCCCACCAGCAGCCCGGAACCAAAGGAAAGAAGGCTCCAGTTAATCCCAATATTCATCGGCTGAAATCCAGGTATGAGCCATGTGTCAGGGAAGAGTTTTAGAAAACTGGTTAGGACCATCAGGAGCCCGGATGCCAAACCGCCGAGACCAAGCGCTTTGACTGGTGCGGCTGAAGCTCCCTTTTCTTTGCCTTCATGCAGAACAATTATTGTCTCACCAGCAGCCATGCCGTCGGCATAAGTCAGATTTTCCTCGTCGATGTAATGCTTCCGCATTGGTACGGCAAGCAGGATTCCCAAAACGCTGGAACTGCATAGCCAGAAGAAAATCTGCCATGTACCCAGGTGAATCGGCGGATTCAAGACGCCCTTCGCGTTCAAGAGATCGAAAGCGGCCAGGAGCACGCACATGAATGCGGTTTGCCCCGCACTCGTCCCCATTGTCTGAACAATATTGTTTTCTTTGGCGTTTGTTCCAGCCGCCCTAAGAATCAGCACCAAGGCGATGAAACCAAAGAAAGCGGATACCACTGAGAGGTTTGGGCCAAATCCCAATTTCAAAACGCAGTATGGATAAGCGCTACCAATAATGACCGCAACAAATAAGCCAACCAGGAGTGAACGAGTGGTAAGTTCTGGACCAGCAGCGTGGGGGGCTAGTTTGTCTGGCATGACAAGCGCATTATTGCACGGAAACTTCGTCTCTGCGCCTCTGGGTTCTTTGCGCCTCTGCGTTATGAAGGCTTGGCAAATTGTTGAAACGCCGAGACGCAGAGTACGCAGAGACGAGGCTCGTCCACTTGCGTATTGTTACCCAATCAGCCAAGATCACTGCAGCAGCCATGTCTCAACAATCCCTTGATCCGACCACAAAGACCCGAACAGAAACCGACTCAATGGGCGAGATTGAAGTGCGTTCCGACCGTTACTGGGGCGCACAAACTGAACGCTCGCTCCATCACTTCAACATTGGCGATGACCGGATGCCACGCGAGATGATTCGTGCCCTGGGCATTCTCAAAAAGGCCGCAGCGCTCGTAAATGAACAGCTCGGCAAGCTCGCAGCAGACAAGGCGAAGTTAATCGTCCAGGCTTGCGATGAGGTGATCTCCGGCAAACTCGACGAGCATTTTCCCCTGCGTGTTTGGCAAACAGGTAGTGGCACACAAACCAACATGAACGCCAATGAAGTCATTTCTAACCGTGCAATCGAAATTGCCGGTGGCGTCATGGGAAGCAAGAAACCCATTCATCCGAACGATGACGTGAACATGTCGCAATCGTCCAACGACACGTTCCCAACCGCGATGTATATCGCGGGCGCCGAACAGTTAAATAAACTCATTCCGCGTGTAAAAGAACTTCACGATGCGATCGACGCGAAGGCAAAGGAGTTTGCCGACGTCGTAAAGATTGGTCGGACACATTTGCAGGACGCTACTCCATTGACCGTTGGACAGGAGATGGGTGGTTGGGCCAGCTTAATTGAACGCGACATCGAACGATTAAAGTCGGTCATGCCAGGCTTGCTGGATCTCGCAATTGGCGGCACGGCTGTGGGAACCGGGCTGAACTCGCATCCGGAGTTTGGCGAACGAGCAGCAGCAAAGATTTCAGAGTTAACCGGGTTGCCGTTTAAATCTCATGCAAACAAATTTGCTGCGTTGTCCGCGCATGATGAACTTGTTTTTGCGAGTGGTGCGATCAAGACACTCGCAGCGTCGTTGATGAAAATTGCTAACGACGTTCGCTGGCTTGCTTCGGGACCTCGCTGTGGTCTGGGTGAACTTGTTCTCCCGGAAAACGAACCTGGTTCATCGATCATGCCCGGAAAAGTAAACCCGACTCAAAGCGAAGCGATGACAATGGTGGCAGCCCAAATTTTTGGTAACGATCTGGCGACGAGTTTTGGAGGTTCGCAGGGCAATTTTGAATTGAATGTATTCAAGCCGTTGATGATCCACAACTTCCTTCACTCTGTGCGGTTGTTACACGATGCGATCCACAGCTTCGTCGAATTCTGTGTCTCTGGGATCGAGTTAAACCGCGAGCAAATTGATGAACACCTAAAAGATTCGTTAATGTTGGTGACAGCTTTGAATCCGCATATCGGTTACGACAAAGCGGCCCAGGTAGCCAAAAATGCTCACAAGAAGAAGACGAGCTTGCGTGAATCTGCTATCGAACTGGGCTACTTGACTGGTGAAGAGTTCGATGAGTTAGTCAAACCTGAAGAGATGACACATCCTTAGATAATTGTAGATTTCAGATTGCAGATTGTTGATTGACTATCATCAATCCTGGTCTCACGGACAATCTGAAATCTGCAATCTGAAATCTGCAATCGAGACATGCCCGATAAGAACGATAAGGTTAAGGAGAATGTTTGCGGTAGTTATTACGTAGACTCTTCCTGCATCGACTGCGACGTTTGTCGCGATACAGCCCCGGACAACTTTATGCGTTGTGACGAAAACAATTACTCGTTTGTTTTTAAACAACCAGAGAGTGAAGAAGAAAAGGCTCTGTGTGATGAGGCGATGAGCTGCTGTCCGGTTGAGGCCATCGGAAACGATGGCACGTGAACTAATCCTGGTTAACTTCTACTACCACCACTCCCTCAACAACCCTTACCACGAACGTCTTTAATCTTTCTGTTACGGTCAAACATTCACCGGTGCGCACATCGAACTGCCAGCCGTGCCAACCACACTCAATAATGTGACCAAAAACTGCTCCATCTGATAAGGCGGCGCCCCGGTGAGGGCAGAAGTTGTCGGTGGCATAGTATTCGCCATTCACATTGTAGATTGCGAGTTCGTCCCCGTTGGGCAACGCAAATCTACGACAGGAGCCGTTTGGTAAGGCGTCTGCCGAGCACACTGAGAAACTTTGGCGCTTCTCGGCAGCCTGTGGTGCGTCGTCAGAATCAGTACTGAATGATTGCATTGCTGAATGGTAACAAAACACGTTTTTTCGGCAACACGGAACACGTATTGCTCTTTAGGTTACAAGAAAATGCTGCTTCGAACGTTCCTTATCTCGCTGGCTTCCAGTTACTCTCTCCTCTGCCTGCCGGCGGAAATTGAGATAAGAAATTAAGGAGAGCACATGAAACACCTATTACTCATAACGCTTGTTATCACAATCAGCCTGGCTGCAGAACGCCCAGCGCTCGCTACCAACCTACTGGAACAACAAACGGCGCAAAAACCGGCTGACGACTCTCGGCGCTTTAGTCGAGTGCTTGTTTCTGGAGACTCGGTTGTCCAGGCACAACCCGACACGGCTGTGTTGATAATCTCCGTGGTTACTCAGGCAAAACAGGCCATCGAAGCACAACAGCAGAACGCATCAAAAAGCGACAACACAGTTCGCGCACTAAAGGCGGCTGCCGGATCAGGCGCGGAAGTAAAAACGAGCGGCTACAGTCTGCAGCCCACAAGGATCTACAAAGAGGGCCAACCTCCCACAATTACAGGATACGAAGCACGAAACACCGTCACTGTTACCCTCAGTGACCTTTCAAAAGTAGGGAGTGTGATCGACGCTGCAGGACAAGCCGGCGCAAATGATATTGCCGGAATATCTTTCACTCTACGTCAAGATCGACCCGCGCGGGACAAGGCATTGAGTGAAGCTACTCGCGAAGCTGTTAGCAAAGCTCGAGTGATCGCAGAGGCTGTTGGCGGAAGAGTAGTAAGAATCGTTGAAGTCCAGGAGGAAGGCTTCCAGCGTCCCCAACCGATCTACCAGGGGGAGTTCTCAGCGATGCAAAGAGGTCAAGTTGCTACCCCGATTGAAGTTGGATCAATCGATGTGCGTACTCGAGTTCAGTTAATTGCTGAAATCGAAACGAACCTTTGATTGATTCTTGATAGTCCCCGTTTGTAATTCGCGAGCGAGGCAAATAACGCCTCGCTCAAGCCCCCCAATCATTTTTGCGATTGACTGGCACGCCCTTAAATGATGTGCCAGGTAGTTATTTTTCAAGGAGGCGAACTAATGGCGAGATACAGAGATGAGATTGATTACGAGCGTGAGAGACCTTCGCGCGAAGAACGGTACAGGCGTGAGTCCCTCGGAAGTTTTGACGAGCCATACTCCAGTCGTCGGTCATGGGAAGAAGAGCGCCGTCCTGCTGGCCGGTATGGCGAGCGAGCCGAATACGACTATGACGAACCGCGTTACACCGAGACGCGAGGTCGTTTTCGTGGCGAAGGCGGAAGGCGCAGCTCGTTGGAAGAGATAAGAGGTGATTTGTCACCACGTTACGCTGAAGGTCGTCATGCAGCGACGCGTTCAAGGTTAAGGTGTCGCGACATTATGACGCGTGACCTTGCTGTCGCTACCAGGGATACGACTTTGCGTGAAGTTGCGCTCATGATGAAACAGGAAGACACCGGAGTAATTCCAGTGGTTGATTACACCGCCAATGGCAGTGCAGCAGCCTCAACTGACGACAGAAAATATGAAACGCGACATTCTACGCGCGGCAAGCTCGTAGGCTTACTTACCGATAGAGACATCGCTGTACGGGCAGTATCTGAAGGTAAGGACTGCACGGCCACACGCGCGGAAGAAGTCATGTCGAGCGATATTCATACGGCACGACCTAACGATCGCGTTGTCGACGTGATTCGGAAAATGGGAGACAAGCAGGTGCGACGTATCCCCGTAACCAATGAAGGAGGTTACCTGGCCGGGATGATCTCGATGGCCGACATCGCAGTGGAAACACACGAAGACTATGAACTGGCGGAAGCTATCGAAGAGATCTCGAAGGGCTCGTCGTTCTGGACCAGGCTGTTTGGATAAGGACGTAGGAATTGCTGATTGCTGATTGTTGATTGCTGATTTGGGATCGAGGCATTGGGTAAAGAGTAAGTCCTCAAAATCAGCAATCAACAATCAGCAATCAGCGATAACCTGGGCTTTGCTGACGGTCTCATTTCATTTATGCTTTGACTATGCTAAATCCTGATCGTGATTTATCGCTGATTTCAACTACTCGGCGAGTGAGGCCATCCGGCCGACTTTGGAATCCATCGGCCGACGTCTACCGCTCGGCCGATGGCTGGATCGTGAAATTGGATCTGGCGGGCATTTGCTCGGATGACCTGGAGCTCGAGCTGCGTGACAGGTTGTTAACGATTCGCGGCTGTCGCCGGGACACTCATTGTCGAGAAGGATTCGTTTATCACCAGATGGAAATTACATACAGTCGTTTCGAAAAACAGATCCAGTTTCCCGCCCCCATTGAAGGAGCTTCAGTAGTGCGCGACTACAGCGATGGCTTCTTAATTATAAAACTGCATAATCAATAGAATCGTATTTAGGATCAGTTTGGGCTGATTACTATGGCGGAAATTTCTCAAACAACACCTGCGATTGAAACTACTGCGCTGCCAGTCAGCGATCCAGGAGCATCTGCGGGAGAGCCGTTCGAGATCGCAGTCCTGGCACTTCAGAATCTGACTATCTTTCCTGAGACCGTGATTCCTTTGGGCGTCGGCAGGCCGCGTTCTGTTGCTGCCGTTGAGGCTGCTCTCTCAACTCAAGAAAAGTTA
>JBKPQV010000109.1:0-8352 GCA_046734235.1 Acidobacteriota bacterium | reverse complement strand
GCCGGCGGCGGCACTGGTTGTTTGCCGGTCTCCTCGGCAATGCGGGACGCAAGACGCATCTGTAGCGATGTAGTCGGACGCAGAACGTCGGTAGGCCAGGAAACCAACCGATCGATCACCGGGCGCAGGCTCTCCACCTCGCGCTGGCAGTCCGGGCAGGAGGCAATGTGGGCTTCGGCCGCGGCAACCTCGCTCGTTGGCAAAATCTGCAAGGCATAGGCACAGGTTGCCTCACTGCCCTCGCAGCGGTTTTCATGGAACGGACTCATGGCTTCATCCCCCTTGCGATCAGCGTGTCCCGCAGCTTGTGCAGTCCTGAACGAATGCGCGTCTTGATGGTGCCAAGCGGCTGGTTCAACCGTGACGCCGCTTCTACATGCGTAAGCCCTGCGAAGAACGTCGTTTCGATTGCCTCTCGCTCGTTTAGTGAGAGCGTCGCCAATGCAGCGTGCAATGATTTACTCTGCTCGCGCAATTGGACCACATCTAGAGGATCGGCAACGACGTCGGCTGGCGTCTGCATATCCCCGCTAGGACTTCGCTTCTTTCTACTTTCAAAGCGGAGGCGGTCGATCGACCGTGAGCGCGCTTGGTTCATAATCCAGCCGAGGACAGTTCCGTTCACGGCGTCGTAATGCGAAGCGCGCCGCCAGATGTCATGAAAGACGTCGATCGTGACTTCTTCAGCGGTTTCACGATTGGCAGTGATTCGCATTATTAACGTGAAAACGACGCGATGCGACCTCTGGTAGAGTGCGTGCAGCGCGAGTTGGTCGCCCGCAGCGATCGATTCAACGAGTGTCACCCACTCCTGCTCAGTGTTCCGAGCCGCGGTATTCGCATACAGCACGTCTTCTAGAGTCGTCGGCGAATTCTCGATTTCACTGGATAGTTTTGTCATCGGCCCAACATTTCCCCCTTGATCAAGATCGTGATGGAAGCCCCTCGTGACCCACCGGTAGCTGCCCAACAAGCGACAAGAAAGCCCAGACTCAGCGCTCGGCGATCCGCGGCTCGTTGAAGTGGGAACAGACACACACGGACAGCCGCATTTTTTAACGAGAGGTGCACCCAACCGCAGGAAGAGAGCTGGGGTATTCCTGACATTGAGAGAGTTCGTGTCAGTTTATTCTTTGTCCCAATGGCCTCACTCTAGCCAAGATAAAACAAAAAGCCCTGCCTTTCAATTCGTATACGGCGCAGGATTCGTCGCTGTCAGGGATTAGGATCAGTTCTGCGATCGTGAAATTGTCATACGGCAGCGCAACTGATCACCTCCCAGTGTCGAAGCGGACTCTGCTGTCATTATTACTAGGTTTACTGTTCCTCACTCCACTTTAAAATTCGATCCGGCGGAGCATTGGCAAAGCTGGCAGGTACAACAAAACTGCGCCGGTCGATTTCAAGATCTCCGAGGCAAACCATATCCGAGCTGGTTTACCAATCATCCAGTCTTTGCTTGAGCACAACTCTGAACCGATTCTTAGCTTTCACCTTGGGAGGCCCAGAGGAAAGCCTAACCCTAAATACAATCCGAAGCCGGTCACAGAGCGGCTCAGCCAACTTCCGGGCGGGCCTGTGCAGACGGCACCAGACTGCCCTCTGGGTCGACTCAACATGATTCCGCTGTCGGAAGGACAAGAAATGAGATCGCAACCTGAGGTAACACTACTGTCCAACGGCTCGTACGATGTGATGGTCACGAGTGCCTGCGCTGGCTACAGCACTTGGCGCGGCTTGGATGTAACCCGCTGGCGCGAAGATGCCACGCGCGACTGCTGGGGCCAGTTTTATTACGTCCGTGACCTCAGCGACAACAGCATGTGGTCGATTGGAAGTCAACCGCTGCGCCGGGTCGCTGATGAATCTGAAATCGAGTTTCACAGCGACCGCGCGGAGTTCCGTCGCCGTGATGGCGACGTCGAGACTCGCTATGCCGTGTGTGTCGTGCCGGATGCAGATGCCGAGGTACGCGCGGTGACGCTCGTCAATCATGGCCTTCGCCGCCGCGAAGTCGAGCTTATGAGCTATGCGGAGGTGTGCCTGAATTACCGTCGGGCCGATCAGTCCCACCCTGCTTTCGCAAAGCTCTTCCTGGAGACGGAATTCGATCCCCGGTGCAGCGCGCTTTTGGCGCGACGTCGACCCCGCGGCGCGAACGAACATGCAGTCTGGGCGATTCACACTTCGCTGGCGAGCGTATCGGCCAGTGACGATATTGATTACGAGACGGATCGAATGAGATTTCTCGGACGCGGGCGTACACCGGCCAATCCCGCCGCCTTGGATCCGGGATCTCGCTTGTCGCGGACCACCGGCGCGGTGCTCGATCCGATCTTCAGCTTGCGCCGGCGCGTCGGGCTCGAACCGGGAATGGCGACTCGCTTCGCATACGTGACTGGAGCGGCTGACACGCGTGAAGCCGCCATCGGAATAGCCGAACGACTCCGCGAATTCAAAGCCATCGATCAGGCATTTGCTGGCGCCAAAGTCCACTGCCAGCGCGAACTACGGGAACTCGAGCTCACACTGGACGAAATCGCCCTGTTCAACCGCTTGGCGTCGGCCATCGTCTTCACGAACTCCGGTCTTCGCGACCTTGATGCCGTTGCCGCCAACCGGCTGGGCCAGCCAGGCCTGTGGCCGCACTCTATTTCCGGTGACCTGCCAATTGTCCTCGCCCGTGTCGCTCGCGTGGACGATGAGACGATCGTTCGGCAACTCGTTCAGTGGCGCACGTATACGCGTCGCCGCGGGTTGAATGTGGACCTCGTGATTCTGGACGAGCGCGCCGGGGAACCTGCGGATCGATTACGAATGGAACTCCTGACGGGGATTGCCGGCAAGATGCTCGGCAAGTCGGGCGGAGTGTTCTTTCTGACTGCAGACAAGGTGCCGGCCGATGGGGAAATCTTGCTCGTCGCCGCCGCGCGAGCCGTACTTGGCGGTGATCGCGGTTCACTGGCCGAGCAGATTGATCATCGCGCTGACCCACGGTCCGATCCGCCGCCGCAGCTCATTCCTACTGCGATCGAAAAAGAGCCTGTCGCGCAGCCCGCCCGACTGCCTGAAGAATTGAGTTTCTGGAACGGCTTTGGAGGTTTCACCCGTGATGGCCGCGAGTACGTGATCGTCATCGACTGCACTTCCCAGGTTGGACCAACGTTGCCACCGGCACCCTGGTCGAATGTGCTGGCCAATCCGCGTTTCGGATGTTTAGTAACAGAGGCTGGTCTGGGCTACAGTTGGGCCGGCAATAGTCAAATGAACCGCCTTACCCCTTGGTCGAATGATCCGACTTCGGACCCGCCAGGTGAAGTGATCTATTTGCGCGACGAAGAAACCGGTGACTTCTGGACACCCACACCCTTGCCGTTGGGACCAAGGGCGACGGTGATCGTGCGTCACGGTCAAGGCTACACTCGCTACACGCATGACAGTCGTAATCTTTATCAGGACCTCCTCGTTGTCGTCCCGACCAACGATCCGATCAAGTTGGTGTGCCTGACTTTGCGAAATGACGGTGATCGAACCCGGCGATTGTCGGCAACGTATTACGCCGAATGGGTTCTTGGAAGCGTCCGTGAAAGTGCACCAATGCAAGTCGTCTGTGAGCGCGATTCGGAGAGCGGCGCGATATTGGCGCGGAATTCCTGGGCCGGCGACTTCGCCGAGAAGATCGCCTTCATGGCCTCAGGTACGCCGGCGCAATCGGTCACCGCTGATCGTACGGAGTTTCTCGGGGAACATGGCTCGGTTTCAATGCCCGCTGCTCTGAGGCGTGTCGGGCTGTCCGGATGCGTGGGGCCGGGCCTTGATCCTTGTGCGGTAATGACGACGGAAATGACGCTGGCCCCTGGTGAGACGAAAGAAGTGGTTTTTGCCCTGGGACAGGCGGACAGCTTGGACGAGGTTCATCTACTCATTAGCGAATACACACAATCGCAGCGAGCCAATGCGGCACTGGCGCAGGTGCACCAGCAATGGGACCGTTACCTGAACGCGTTACAGGTGACTACACCTGATCCGGGCATGGACCTGATGCTTAACCGTTGGCTTGTTTATCAAATCCTGGCTTGCCGAGTTTGGGCACGCTCCGCGTTTTACCAATCCGGCGGAGCGTATGGCTTTCGAGACCAACTGCAGGATGTGATGGCCCTGGTCTACAGCACTCCGGCAGAGGCGCGTGCGCAGATCTTGCGAGCGGCGTCACGGCAATTCGAGGAGGGCGATGTCCAGCACTGGTGGCACCCGCCGTCCGGGATCGGCGTTCGCACGCGGATCACGGACGACCTCTATTTCTTACCACTGGTGGTCCAGCACTATGTTGCGACCACGGGCGACATGGACTTGTTAAATGAGGTCGTACCGTTCATCGCGTCGCCATTACTTACCGAAGAGCAGGAAGAAGACTTCAACTTACCCGCGGTGAGTAAGCAAACTGGCACCGTTTACAAACACTGTATTCGCGCGTTAAAGCACGGCTATAAGCTGGGTTCACATGGATTGCCTCTCATGGGCACTGGCGATTGGAACGACGGCATGAATAAGGTCGGCGCACTCGGAAGGGGCGAGAGCGTTTGGAACGGGTGGTTCTTCGTTACCGTTTTGAAGGCGTTTGCAGATTTAGCTGAGCAGCGCAGCCAGCCGGAGGATGCTAATTGGTGCCGTGAAGGAGCCGAACAATTGCGAGTCGCTTTGGAGGCGAACGCCTGGGACGGCGAGTGGTATCGCCGGGCATATTTCGATGACGGCACTCCCTTAGGGTCAGCGGAAAATGATGAATGCCAAATTGACGCCCTCCCACAGGCTTGGGCCGTCATTTCCGGTGTAGCAAATCCAGAACGTTCTCGCTCTGCAATGGACGCCGTTCAAAAACGACTCGTTCGCGTCGATGACAAAGTGATCCAACTGTTCGATCCACCGTTTGATAAAGGCTTGCTTCAACCGGGCTACATCAAAGGTTATGTTCCAGGCATTCGTGAGAACGGCGGTCAATATACTCATGCTGCCACGTGGGTCGCGCTGGCGACAGCGTTGCAAGGTGACGGCGATCTTGCCGTAAGACTTTGGAACCTCATCAACCCCGTCTACCATGCCTCTACGGCTGATGACGTGCAGCAGTACAAAGTTGAACCGTATGTGGCTTGTGCCGACGTATATGGCGCCCCGCCGCACACAGGTCGCGGCGGCTGGACGTGGTATACCGGCTCGGCGAGTTGGCTCTACCGCGTCGCCATTGAAACGATTCTAGGTTTCCAATTGCGTGGTGAGACACTTAGTTTAAAGCCATGTATCCCCCCGAGTTGGCCGGGATTTGAACTGAACTATCGTCATCGGTCCACGTCATACAGGATTCACGTTGACAACTCGGCCCGCACGGGGCGTGGCGTCCTATCAGTAGAGTTTGACGGACGGCGCTTGCCGAACAATACAGTGGCGCTCGAAGACGACTCCAAGACGCACGAGGTATTAGTCAAATTAGGCTGACGGAGCAATCGATGCCATGTCCGAAACGCACGACACCAACAATCCAGATCGCGTGTTCAACGACAGGGAACTCGGCCTGCTGCAACTATCTACTGTTCTGTATTACCTGCGGGAAACCAACCCGGATAACGGACTTGTCCGCGACAAGACCGACCCGACTGCTCCTGTAAGTATCGCTGCGGTAGGCATGGCGCTGGCGACGATTCCGGTGGTGGTCGAGCGTGGAGTGATGCACCGAAATTTCGCCGCCAAGGTCACTTTGAAGCGACTCCGTTATTTGCTTAGCTTACCTCAGGGGCCCGAGCCCGAGGCTTCCGGCTACCGGGGCTTCTTCTATCATTTCCTGGACATCGAAACCGGCCGGCGAGTTTGGCAGTGTGAGCTTTCCACTATTGACTCGGCGTTTCTATTTGCAGGTGCCTTAACAGCAGGCGTCTATTTCGACGGGGATACGGCGGATGAGTTCGAGATCAGGAGCCTGACGAATGAGCTTTATCATCGGGCAGATTGGAATTGGGCTCAGGATGGTGAAGCAACCTTAACGCATGGCTGGCGGCCAGAGAACGGATTCATCCCACACCGGTACCAGGGGTATGACGAAGGTTTGCTTCTCTACATCCTTGGACTTGGTTCGCCAACGCATCCAATCGCCCCCGAAAGTTATCGGGCGTACTGTGAAACTTACGAATGGAAGAAAATCTACGATCGTGAGTTGCTTTACTCAGGACCGCTCTTTACGCATCAACTTTCGCATATGTGGATCGACTTTCGTGGCATTCGCGATGAGTTCATGCGCGAGCACGACAGCGACTACTTTGAAAATAGCCGGCAGGCGACTTTTGTGCAGCAGGAGTATGCCATCCGCAACCCGATGAATTTCGCGGGTTACGGTGAACATTGTTGGGGGTTTACCGCTTGCGACGGGCCCGGTTGGGTAAAGCGTGAAGTCAATGGCGTCGAACGCGAGTTTTTCGAGTACATCGCTCGAGGTGCGCCATTCGGTCCTGACGACGGCACCGTTGCGCCGTGGGTTGTCATCGCATCATTGCCTTTTGCTCCGGAGATCGTCGTGCCGACCATCAAGCACCTTGCGCAAATGGATTTGGGTGCAACGGGGCACTATGGGTTCAAGCCGTCGTTCAATCAATCGTTCGCTGTCGAGACTAGTCCGACTGGCTGGTGGGTAACGCCTTATCACTTCGGAATCGATCAAGGGCCGGTCGTGTTGATGATAGAGAACTACCGGAGCGGCCTACTTTGGAACCTCATGCGTCGTTGCCCGGCCGTCGTCGCCGGACTGCTGCGTGCCGGATTCAGAGGCGGTTGGCTTGATCATGTGGCGGGTAGCCACTTGCCGCTTCACTCAGGCTGAAATTGTCATTGATGCTAACGAAATTGGTTTTCCTGAGGACCAAATTCTGCTTGTAAAAACCACCAGTAATACCAAGGTTTAGGCCTTAATAGAATCGCAAATAGAATCGCACTGTGTACCCAAGGCGATTTTCATCCATAAGGAGGAGCTTCGTAAGGAAGTGATTGGGTTCTTTATTTCGAGAAATTTCAACTGGGGTGACGAACGATTCGAACAAGCTTTTAGTTTTAAGGACATCAGGCGGCGAGTTGGTTAGATGGCCTTAAATAAGTGTGTACGATGTCGATCTGATTTGATAGCTCAGAGGGCATCGCTCGAGCGCTAGAAGGTCAACCTCGCGCCTATGACAATTCGCCGATTACCGCCGTTAGTCGCCCATTGATTTAAGAAATTGGCCCCTGAATTCCAATCGCCATTCGGAATGCCGAAATTGCGAAAGTTGAAGACATTGAACATGTCCGCTCGTAATTGAAATCGAACATTTTCTGATAAGCGTGTACTTTTGATGATCCCAAAATCAACCTGCTTTATGCCGTCCGACCGCAGAATATTTCGACCGGCATTTCCTACCCGCTGCCCCGGAGAAAGATCTCGAAAAAGGCTAACACCACCTGCGGCCAAGATTTCCGTGATGGTCATGCTCGATAGGTCCAAATTTGTGTTTAGATTCGGACGAATCGGATTACCGGACCCGAAAGGATCGGACCCAAGCGTTACAGTAAAGGGTGCCCCGCTTTGAAAACTGAAGAATGAATTAATCTGCCACCCACCAAGAAACTTGCCCGTCGATCCGGTTTGTTGCTCATAGAACGGAAGCTCATACACAAAGTTCCCGGTCAACCGGTGCGGACGGTCATACCCCGAGCGGGCGCGGTCAGCAAGACGATCGTAAGAATCTTGCGAGCGGGCCGTTTCCGACGTAGAACTAGAAATGACGTCGGTCAAATCGCCTATAAACTCGCTCCATGTGTAATGAAGGCCGGCACTGAAATTACGACTCAACCGCTTTGTCAAACTTGCCTGAAGAGCGTCGTAGGTTGAGCTGGCAGCATTTGTACTCACGCCAATTCTTCCTAGGTTGGGATTCACGCGAATGCATTGCGCCGCCAGCGGAAGGCAAGGATTTCCATCGATGTTTTGCAACAATCCAGTTCCTCGCGTTCTTATGTAGCCAATCTTCATTACGAGATCGTTCGTTAACTCACGTTGTGTCTCAAGCGATATTTGATCCATCGCCGGAGAACGAATATCTGACGAAAAGACCGTTCTGGCGAAACGATTCGCTTGAGACAAATCGGGCACTGTCGTATCTCGCATGGCTAAAAAAGCATTTGTTGTCGGCATTGCAGGAGTTGCGACGAACGGAAAAGACAGAGCAATATTCACATAGGGATTCATAAAGATCGGGTCATACGTTCGCGCATAACCGCCACTGACGACGAGCTTGTCTCCTCCCGTAAAAAAGCCGATGATCCCCTTTTTGCCAGTGC
>JBKPQV010000108.1:0-7029 GCA_046734235.1 Acidobacteriota bacterium | reverse complement strand
ATGATCACCTCATGGATTTATTGCGAGAACGATCTGCGACTCTTGGCAAACCATTGAGCGAGTTTCGAGTAGCTATCAAACCAGCCTTCATGCTCGGCTATGATCGTCGCGACCGTTCCATGATTACGGACGCCGAATTGTTGGTTGAGTTGGGTCGCTTTCTTAGAGAGTGCGGATGCAATGACGTGGCAGTTGTCGAAGGTCGTAACCTCTACGATCAGTTTTATGACAATCGCTCAGTGTTGAGCGTAGCCCAGTATTTCGGCATATCCTCACCGCATTTTCGAGTGGTGGATCTGTCCGACGAGCAAGTTCCGCACGCATATTTTCGTGGGATGGCCCAGTACAGCGTAGGCAAGACCTGGAAGGAAGCCGACTTTCGTATCTCTTTCGCCAAAATGAGAAGTCATCCGGTCGAGTTGGTCCATCTTACCATCGCAAATCTGGAAGGGATCGGTGCACGTTGCGATCAGTTCCTGTTTACCGAGCGCCAGGCGGATCGGGAAACCGCCACCATGATGTTGATGGATGAGTTTCCACCTCACCTCTCTATTGTTGACGCCTATGAACAGGCTGCTGATGGATTGGTCGGCATAATGGGTTGCCCGCGGCCAGCAACTCCTCTGCGATTTTATGCAGGAAGAGATGCTTTAGCAGTTGATATGGTGGCTGCTCGGCATATGGGGCTGAGCGATCCTCGCGAAGCGACAAATCTGCGGGCCGCATGTCATTGGTTTGGCGATCCGGAAGAGTGTATAGAAATTGCTGGCCCGAACGAGCCTCTGACTAATTGGCGCAGCCCATACCACAATGAATTCTCAGCCATGCTAAGTTTTGTGGCGCTGCCAGTGTATGTACTCGGTAGTGGTCGGGGTGCTCTCTTTGTTCCCGAAATGGACCGCGAAGCATTTCCGTCACTCCATCACGAGAGTGTGCCATTGAGGTTAGGGCGCTACGGAATACAGAACCTCCTGGGATTGCGCCATCGAAGATGATACGACGCGTGGTCATTATCGGCGCCGGGATGGGCGGGTTAACCGCCGCGCTCCGGCTGGCGCAACAAGGGTTAAGCGTGCGGGTCATCGAAGCTCGCCCTAATGCCGGAGGACTTGCATCCGCATTTGAAAAAGATGGATTTGTCTTTGACGCTGGTCCATACATCCTGCTGGATCGGTTCGGACTCGAATGGGCCTTTCGCTCACTCGGTCTGGAACTCGCCGATCACGTAACGCTACGCCGGATAGAAGACGTCTATGAGGTGCACTCGAGCGTCGGACCTGCGGTTCATTTCTATTCAGATCTGAAAAGAACCGCGGCGGCTATTGATGAGGCATGGCCGGGAAGCGGCAAATATTACGAACGTTTTGTCGCGGACATGAAGGACGCGCATGAGCGACTCAGTTCGCTGCTACACGTTTCACATCCCGGGCCCGCAAGTCTCTTCCGCAACCGCGCCTATACACGAATTCCTTTTCTGCTTAGGTCGCTGGGCTCGATTCTGGCGCATGCAAATCTTCCTCAACCTGTCGTCGATGCAATTGCAATTTGGACACAAATCGCGGGACAACGAATCGACGAAGCTCCGAGCCCTTTGGCTTTTGTGCCTGCTCTGATTCATTCAGTTGGGCCTTTCTATCCGGTTGAAGGTATCGGAGGTATCCCACGGGCGTTGACACAAATAGCGTCAAAAGCCGGCGTCGAATTTCAGTACGACACCAGAGTTCGATCGATCGTTTCTGAAAAAGGAACGATATGTGGTGTCGAGACCAATCAGGACGAATTTGTACCGGCAGACGCCATCGTCTCGAATTTTAACGGAGTCGGTACATATCTCGAGATGCTAGGCGATACGCCAGACCCACTGCGAAAGAAGCTTAATAAGCTTCCACTTCAGTCGCCGGGAGCATGTGCGTACCTCGCGGTTCGCGGTGACATTAAGCCGCCTTACCTTCGGTTTCAATTGCCAGGCAATGGCGAGCTCTGTCGACTGTTTGTTACGCCCACAGTAGTTGTTCCCGAGCTGGAGAATAATGGCTGGGTTCCTGCGCGTCTTATCAGTCCCATGAAACATGAAGTCGCTGAAGGTCTCTCGGTTGCTGAACAACAAGACCATCTTGCTCGTCTGTTAGCTGAAAGTTGGTGGCAAGAGAGTGTTCAGGATTTTCGCGTCCTGGCTACGCGCGTACCATCAGAATGGGGCGCTCAATACAATCTTTACAAGAATAGTATGAACCCTGTTATGACTGCCGGCTTCATGCGCGCCGGGCGTTTGGCCCATAAGAGTCCTTATGCTCGCGGGCTTTACCTCGCAGGGAGTTCAACACATCCGGGACAATGGGTAAGTTTCTGCGCGATCTCGGGAATCCTGGCCGCTAATGATCTGATCGAGGACATGAACTAATGCTGTCAACGAGTTTTGAGCAGCTCTCCTCAGGTCGACGACTGCGGATCGCTCGCATAGGAAGTGGACCACCCGTGGTTCTGCTTCACGGATACCCTGACAACTTACAGATTTGGTCTGAGTTGGCAATGCGACTTGCGAATCAATTTGAAGTGATAGCGTTTGACTGGCCGGGAATGGGATACAGCGAAGCGTGGCCGGGTGGTACTACTCCATTTCACATGGCAGAGCGTTTAGTTCAGATTCTTGATGAACTCGCCATCGAACGTGCCAGCTTGGTTGGCATGGACATGGGCGGACAACCGGCCCTCGTGTTTGCGGCCAGTCATCCTGAGCGGATTGATCGTCTGGTTGTAATGAACTCGCTGGTCCTGTGGGATGAGAACACCTCCTGGGACATTCAGGTGTTACGCAAATACGGTTGGAACCGATTCATCCTACTCAAATTTCCCCGCATCGTATTTTGGCGCGCGGAGAGAACTTTTCTCCCTCGTCGGCACAGACTTCCTTCCGAGCTAAGGACAGACCTGTGGAAAAGCTTTTCTCAAGACGACGTTCGCTCATTTATTGCCCGCATGTGTGCCGGCTATCAAGGAACATTGATGCGGTTACCTGAAGAGTACAAAAAGATCACCTGCCCCACATTGGTGTGCTGGGGAGAGCAGGACCAACACTTTCCGCCGAATCACGCAAAGCGGCTTTGTGCGGCAGTACCAGGCTCCAGTCTCAAAATAATCCCGGGAGCAAAGCACTGGATGGTGTGGTACCTTGCAGACACAGTCGCCCAGTCCATTCGCAGTTTCCTAATACCCGACAATTGATTGGAGCCCCGCAGCGAACCAGCGTGGTTGATTCGTGTTGTTTCGTGTGACTTCGTGGATCGATGGGCTACTGCTGCGCACTCACCACATAGCTTCGCCGCGAGACAATATTTAACCCCACGCGTCGCGAAACGATCTCGACTTGTCTGATTTGGTTTTTAGGAGAAGCAAGGGCAGGGGTGGGCTTGTAAGTGAGCAGGTATCCGGCATCGATGAGACGAGCTACTTTTGACCCATCGGTGATCATTTGATCGAGAGACTCCGAAAGCCAGATACTCCCACCAGTCTCCTTTGAAAGAGATGTAAGCATGAACTCACCCTCAATCATGGCCTCCTGGTACTGCTTAATCTGACGTCGCCTTCCCAGATCCAAATCGAGGGTCTTCCCGCCGGGTTTGTGAAGATGTCTGAGATAAAAGGAATCGGCTGCTAATGGCCCGTGATCATCCGTTGGCAAGCTGTTGATTACGTCGTCAGATATGAGGCTCTTGTCCCTGTTCCTGCTAATGCGGAGGGCTTGGTTAGTCGACGCACGCGAGATCTTTGTGTAGCTAATAACATGTACGGTGGCATTGCTCGCTAGCAATCGCTCAATGGCCTCGGCTCTCCAGGGTCTCGTGCCGGGTATTTCTACCCCGTCAGTCACGAGCACCAGATGCCGGCAGCCAACTGGTTGAGTTCGAAACTGATTGACTGCAGCGCCAAGCGCCGGCGAGAAGGCCGCGCGCTTTCCGGATAACAGCCCGGCGTCAAGCACGTGCATTACCTGACCCTTATCACTCGTCCAGTCCTGCAAGAGTTCCACATTGCTATTAAACTGCATGACCGAAATTTGATCTTGCGGCGCCAGAGACGAAACCAGATTCCTGGCAATCTCTCTCGTTGCCCGAATGTTCTTTGCCGAATTAATCTCACCGCCAGTATCGAGCAATAGCAGAACGCTCGCTGTAACCCTCCTCACACTGCGGGCTTCCTGACGAACGCCATTATCGAGAATAAGTAAGTCATTGAGCTCTACCGTTGGATCGAGCCGGCCATACGCATCATAAGCGGCAATGCGAATCTGAACTTCCTCAACGTTGATCTTGATCGATTCTTGTTGATCTTCTCGCGCGGGTTTGCCGGTCGGATTTGAATTTGGAGGTGTTACGCCAGGTTGTTGACCGAAATTGGGGATCGCGAACATGAAGGCGAATGCCAGAACAAGAGCAAATATCGCAACTCGTTGACTCATTGGGCCAAGTCCTAACGCAGTTTTGAAAATCTATCTAGCGTGATTGAACTCCTGACAATTTGGTCGTGGACGGTGATCATTGTCAGTAAGCGCTTCAGATTTGTGCCATCGGCGCTACTGACAAAGATGCAGGTGCCCCTCGTTACGTTGTCGCGAAAGTCACAATAGCCTAAATTGTGGTCACGCCGGTAGGTCAAGTCACAAGAACGACCAAAGTGGATTGTTAGACCGTTATGAGCATGAAGCGAATCGGGATAATCGTCATCGGATTGCTGGTTCTCGCGACCATTGCAGTTATCCTTCTGAAACGCCACCGCTCTTCAGTGACGCCGCCCGCGCCCGTCCGCAAGGCGCAGGCTGTGGGCAGCGTTGTCGGATACGAGATCGTTGGCGAGTACCCACACGATACTGAGGCTTACACGCAGGGCCTGATCTATAGTGACGGATTCCTTTATGAAAGCACCGGCATCACCGGACGATCGTCGTTGCGAAAGGTTCGGCTGGAGACTGGTGAGATCATTCAACAGCGGGCTGTGAATCCTGGTGACTTCGCCGAAGGCTTAACCGAATGGCGCGGCAGGCTGCTTCAGTTGACTCCTAGAAGGCGGGGGAATGCGCCTCCATGGCACCTGCGTAAATTCTTCGAAGACATCAGGCGACATTTCGGAAACCAGATCGGCGTGATGTACGACATTGCGTCTTTCGAACCCCAGTCGATTTTCTATTATCCAGGTGACGGATGGGGCCTCACTCATGACGAAAACCGGCTCATCATGAGCGACGGCTCATCAAAACTGCGATTTCTGGATCCTGAAACTTTCGAGGAACTGGGCCGCCTCGAAGTCTTCGACGGAAACCAGCCTGTAGCAAATCTGAATGAGCTGGAGTTCGTCGACGGGAAGATCTACGCCAACGTACAGCGGCAAGATCGAATCGCAATTATCCAACCCGATTCGGGCCAAGTCACCGGTTGGATAGATCTGGCAGCACTGAAACCGACCATCCCGCAACTAGCCTCAGGGCCTCTGCATCCGGCCTTGAATGGTATTGCCTACGACGCTGCGGGCCGCAGGTTATTTGTGACCGGCAAACTCTGGCCGAAGGTTTTTCAAATTCGTCTGAAGCCTCGGCCACCTGGAACTCTGTGATTTCATTGGTGCCACACAAGGATTCGAACCCCGAATCAAGAGATTATTGAGACAGATTGAGGGCAAGAATTAGGTTGGACCAAGCAAAATGAAACAGTATTCAAAGCTTCAAGTAAAAGGTTTCGTCAACTTTCTTATCGCCTCAAGGGTTACAAATCTCTCTTTGTCCTTGAGGTGTTAACCCGATCTTCAGCAACGTCTTGAGCTTCAGACACCAAACCCGCTTTGTTCTATTCATTTCGAATTCTTTTGCAGTACGGACTTCTGGCGTAACAGTTCCCGGATCGTAATAGTCAGCGCGAGCGTTAAGGTAAGCGGAATACAACTCTTCCTCTTCTTGCCGGAGTTTTTCCCGAGCGTCTGCTGCCTCAGCAGCTTCCTTTCCCCGATCCCTGAGAATCTCATCGGAAATCGCGCCAGAAACATCCTCATTGGTTGCCTCAAGAACATCAGCAAGGAAACGAAGCAGCTTGTTTCCATTATCGGTCTCCGCAATCACTCCTTCGACAGTAACGGGCATCACACCTAAATACGGCTTCGAATTCGGAACTTCCAAGGTCTCGAGAGCTTTCAACGACTCCTCCGAAATTCCTAAGCCGCCAACCCAACTGCTTCGCCTGGCCGAACTATCCTTGAGTTGTTGTTCCGTGAAGATTGTTCCTTTTTCAACCTCACCGAAGCTGAGAGCAACCAGGGAAAGTAGAGGTTCTCCTTCCTTAGCACCGGCACCACTCACCGAGATAGTAATCGCCATATTCCTCTTGTCACCTGATTCTTGAAAACTATTAACTTCTAAAAACCTGCTTTCGTAAAGCAGGGCGGTCTTGTCATCTGAAAGTGTTATGGCGGCTTCGTAGACAACAGCAAGATCGTTAATCGGAATATGGTTTTGTCGTAACCGCTCGCGTCTCTTTTCCTTGTCTTCAGGACTAGTGAAGATACCTGGAGAAGAGAAAACCAAGTCCTTCTTTTCATCATCGGGTGCACTGAATGTTCCTCGCACTACGAGTACGCAACCAAAGTCAGGATTTATTCTGAAATTACTCATTTCGTCTTTTGCTTCGCCGTTTTCGGGATTCGGCATTGGCTTTGTTTCTTCTTTGCTCGGCGTTTCTGGTTTCGAAAGACGGTACAGATAAGTCGGTAATCGTCCGGCGTCTTTCAACGTCTTCTCATCACCAGCTTTTTTCAGGGCGGCACTTATGCTCCCAATTCCCTTCCCGATCAGTAAAGGCACAAAGATCCCCAACAGGGCGGATGGTAGATTGCGCGCCCTCGCATTATTTTCCTCCGTAGTGCTCTTTGATAAATCCTGGCTCTCGCTGATGAGACATTGCTTTCGAAGATAAACCCTCGTCTCGTACCGAGCCTTCGATTTTCCAGACCCGCCGCCCGACTGCGACCCGTTTGCAAATATTCTCCCAC
>JBKPQV010000107.1:0-13374 GCA_046734235.1 Acidobacteriota bacterium | reverse complement strand
GGACGTTGCGGATGGAGCTGATGCCCAAACGTCAGCTAGGTTGAAAAAACGCCGTCCAATTCAAAATTGATAGTGCCCGCCAGTGCCAGCTCGGCCGCCGATCGCGCCCCCCGCAGTCGCTACCTTCGAGCTGGCACAGCTCTTTTTAGGGTACTTTTCTTAAGAAATTCCCTAGTTCACGCCAGCTCTACCCATCAAACTGATAGTTTCTGAGTTTGCCTCTTCGATGACTTGGCGCTCATCGAGCGTAACCAACTCCCGCTTCCTCATCAGGATTCGACCATCCACCAGGACAGTTTTTACGTCGCTGGCAACTGCCGAATATACGACTGCAGACAGGAGATCGGTTGGCCGGGGCGAGGTGTGGAGTCCGTCCAGCTGTATTACTGATAAGTCACCTTTTTTGCCCACTTCCAGGCTACCAATTTCCTTTTCTAACCCAAGAGCTTTCGCTCCTTCGATTGTTGCCAGTTCCAGGGCTTTCTGAGCGGGCAAAACCTCCGGTCCGTGTAATACCTTCTGTAGCAATGCTGCTGTGCGCATCTCAGTGAACATATCCAGACGGTTGTTGCACGCCGCGCCGTCCGCCCCCAACGAAACTGAGATTCCATTTGTAAGCAGTTTGGCTATGGGTGCGATGCCTGAACCGAGTTTAAGATTCGATGAGGGACAGTGAGAAACGCGCGTTTGAGTTGTATGTAGAATTTCGATCTCAGCGTCAGAAAGATGAACACAGTGAGCCAGGACGACGTGACCACCTGATATCCCCACATCATCAAGGTAGAGCACGTTGGGCATTCCAGTCTCAGCCTGAACGATTTCGCATTCAGTCGTATTCTCGGACGCATGAGTGTGAATCATGACTCCACGTTCGCGAGCAAGCTTACCCACACTCCGCAATAACTCATCGGTGCAGCTGACCGCAAACCTGGGAGCAAAACAATATCGGAGGCGTCCGTTCTCTGCTTCGTGCCATTGTTCGAGGAGTGTTAAAGAGTCGGCGATGGATTGAGCGGTCTGTTCGCGCAATGCTTCGGGAACTTCATCGCCCTTGTCCATCATGCACTTGCCAATCGTCGCGCGAAATCCAGTTTCTTTAACAGCCTTGAAGACCTCGCCGGTGTGATTAACGGTTTCCATCGTTAAAGCACAGGTGGTTCCGCCTTTGATCAGTTCAGCGATCCCTAAACGCGCGGATGCAGCGACTGAACTTGCAGTGTGTGCTGCCTCCATGGGCCACACGCGTTTCTTGAGCCAATCGATTAAAGCAAGGTCGTCTGCTACGCCGCGAAATAACGTCTGACAAAGATGTATGTGTGTTTGGACGAATCCGGGCAGGACGAGACAATTCATGGCATCGATGACTTCATCGGCTGCTTGGGAAACATTGCCAATCTCAACGATTCGATCGTTTTCAATCAGCAGATCGCCACGGACAACCGCACGCGATTGGTCCATGGTGATGATCGTTCCGTTTTTTACGAGAATCGTCGACATTTATTTACAAAGATTATCAGCGCTTCAAAGCAGGTGTGTAAAGCTCTGTGTCTCTGTGCCTTTGTGCCTCTGTGTTAAGTAATGATCCTTAATTTTTTAGGCACTTTTGTAACACAGAGGCACGGAGGCACAGAGAAAACGCTCGGTTGAGTGAATCCAATCAACCGAGCGCTTATCTGAAAGGAAATAGTTACTATTTCTTGTCTGCCGCCGCTGCCTTGGCGTTAACTGGCTCGGGTTCTTCTCGAACCGGCATACCCAACTTGATCTTCACTTCCTTTTCGATCTTCTTCAGCACCTCAGGATTGTCTCTTAAAGCCTGCTTGGCATTCTCACGTCCCTGGCCAAGCCGCTCTCCTTTATAAGAGAACCATGCGCCACTCTTTTCTACTGCGCGATTCGCAACCGCAAGATCCAATAGATCTCCTTCACGCGAAATTCCTTCGCCATACATGATGTCAAACTCGCATTCGCGAAACGGCGGCGCCACCTTATTTTTCGCGACCTTAACTTTTGTGCGGTTACCGACAATCCGATCGCCGTCTTTGATCGCACCGATACGCCGGATATCAAGTCGCATAGACGAGTAGAACTTCAGTGCCCGGCCACCTGTAGTGGTTTCCGGATTACCGAACATCACACCAATCTTTTCGCGAATCTGATTAATAAAAATAAAGCAGGTATTCGACTGCGCCACAATCGCAGTCAGCTTTCGCAGTGCCTGCGACATCAAACGAGCCTGGAGACCCGGAAGCGAGTCACCCATTTCACCATCCAATTCAGCACGCGGAACCAAAGCCGCAACCGAGTCGACCACGATGACATCAACTCCATTTGATCTAACCAGCGCTTCAGCGATTTCCAAAGCCTGTTCTCCAGAATCTGGTTGAGAAATCAGGAGCTGGTCTATGTCGACGCCAAGTTTGCCCGCATAGTCGGCATCCATTGCGTGCTCAGCATCGATATAAGCTGCAACGCCGCCGGCCTTTTGAGCCTCAGCCACAATGTGTAGCGCCAGCGTTGTTTTGCCGGAACTCTCCGGACCATAAATCTCTACGATCCGCCCTCGCGGGACTCCACCAATCCCAACTGCAGCATCCAGGCTGAGCGAAGTAGTTGAGATAGCCGGAACATCCGACACATCGCGCTCTCCTAAACGCATAATTGAGCCTTTGCCAAATTTCTTTTCAATATTTGATAGTGCAGCTTCAATCGCTCTGCCGCGGTCTACATTTGTTCTGTCATCAGCCATGGCATACATCTCTTTCTTCTGCTCCTTTTCTCGATTGCCGTGGTTCCCATACTTCGGAAGAGCCGAGAGCATAGCACATTCGGCGCGAGAATGGAACAATGTTTCATACTTGCAACAGCACTGAGGGTGAGGTTTTTGGAGGTCTTGGCTTTGGCGCGCGAACTGGTCAGCCCTCTCTGTCCAATTCTTGTGAGGCGCGTTTCAGCCCTGGTCATTTCAATGGACTGTGTCGTTGCTCATCAACTCATCAAAACTACGGCCAGTCCGTTGTTCGGCTTGTTGGCGTAGCGAAGGAACCTCATTCGAAGGTTCATCTTCGGAAATTCGTTCGACGCGCCACATCGGAAAAAATAATGAACCAACTCCGATAAATGGTTCGTCGTGAACTACTGAGCTAAGCCAATCGTCGAATGCCTTGACATCAATTCCGCGCAAGAATACTCCAGCGCTAGTGATTTCGTCGAGCATACCCCAACACTTCTCACGTGGCGTATGCAGCACTAAAAGTACGGGAGTACCTTTCTTCAGCATCGCGCGCTCCTGATTTATGATTTTTCAGCTTGCGAAGTTTTTGCAGGCAGAAGGCTACGAACAAACTCGCCAATTTGCCTGGGAATATCTGAGCTGCCACCAAGTTGCTCCAGTTTTTGCACAATCGCAGATCCAACAACAACGGCATCAGCAAACCTTTGCACATCCGCTACCTGTTCGCGCGTGGAAACTCCGAATCCCACAGCAATAGGCAGCGAAGAAACTTTACGCACACGACTAACCAGTTTTTCAGCTTCAACCGATACACTTTCTCTCGTTCCCGTTACCCCGGCTCTCGAGACAGCATAAATAAACCCACTCGCTTGTTCGGCTATCAATTCAAGGCGCTTGTCTGTCGAGGTAGGAGCCACAAGGAAAATCATGTCCAGTTCATTAGCTTTCAGAGTGGCATTGAAAGAGCCTGCTTCTTCCGGCGTCAAATCAGTAACCAGTATTCCATCAATCCCAGACTGTTTTGACTCTCTAGCTAAACGTTCCACCCCAAATTGCAACAAGGGATTGAAATAGCTGAACAGGATGATAGGAGTTTTGATTTTCCTGCGGACGCGCGCGACAAGAGTAAGTATTTCCTCCAAGCCAAAAGCATGCTTGAGCGCTCGCTCAGACGCTCGTTGAATAACTGGCCCATCAGCCATCGGATCACTAAAGGGCACCCCTAGTTCGATGACGGTTGCGCCAGCCTCCGCCAGTTCGATCAATAGTTGTTCAGTTGTATTGAGATCCGGATCACCGGCAGTGATGAACGGGATAAAGCCTTTTGCACCACTAGTGCTCAAAGCATTGAATGCTTCTGTTATGCGTCCTGCCATCAAAAATCCAGAATTTCGCGTGCTGTGTTTACGTCTTTATCGCCGCGCCCTGATAAGTTGACGATCAGAACTTCGTGTTGACTCGACGAGCGCGCAATTTTTAGTGCATGAGCAACAGCGTGTGCTGATTCGAGTGCGGGGATGATTCCTTCAAGTTTGGAGAGAAGTTGAAACGCATCCATCGCTTCAGAATCGGACACTGAATCGTACGTGACGCGACCGGAGTCGTGAAGAAAAGCGTGTTCCGGGCCAATCGACGGATAATCTAAACCAGCCGACACAGAATGTGTTAAAGCCACTTGACCATTCTGGTCCTGCAGTACATAACTCATTGTCCCCTGCAGCACACCGGGCCGGCCACCTCCACCAGTATTGAATCGAGCGGCATGCTCACCTAGATCCTGCCCTTTTCCGCCAGCCTCGACACCAACCATTCGCACCGATGCGTCGTTGAGAAAAGGATGGAACAAACCGATTGAGTTTGAGCCACCGCCAACACAGGCAACCAGCACATCAGGAAGACGGCCTTCCTGTTCGAGAATCTGAGTGCGTGCTTCTCGACCAATCACACTCTGAAAATCGCGAACCATCAATGGATATGGATGAGGACCTAAAGCACTACCCAGGAGGTAATAAGTATCTCCAACATTTGTTACCCAATCACGCAGGGCTTCATTGATGGCGTCCTTGAGAGTTTGTGAGCCCGCAGTCACTTCTCGAACTTCTGCACCCAACAGTTTCATACGAAAGACATTCAATTCCTGGCGACGCATGTCTTCGGCGCCCATGTAGACGACGCAGTTCAAACCAAACAAGGCACAAACCGTAGCCGTTGCGACGCCGTGTTGACCCGCACCAGTTTCCGCAATTATGCGTTCCTTGTTCATGCGCCGGGCAAGTAAAACCTGGCCCACGGTGTTGTTAATCTTGTGAGCGCCGGTGTGAAGAAGATCTTCACGTTTGAGATAGATCTTTGCCCCACCTGCATATTCGGTTAACCGTTTGGCATAAAACAGAGGCGTCGATCGCCCAGCATAGTGCTGCAACAAATCGGTTAGTTCAGATTGAAAAGAATTGTCGTCCCTGGCTACGAAATAGGCTTCGGTCAATTCTTCCAACGGCGCCATCAAGGTCTCTGGCACAAAGCGGCCGCCATAAGGTCCCCAGTGTCCATTTTGATCAGGAAATGTTTTAGGAGAGGTCATGAGTTATAGGGGCTTGGGATAGATCTAAACGCCTGGTAGCTTCTCCTGAAGTGGTGGTGCAATTGCAACTCTATTCCGTCCACCGTTCTTGGCAACATACAGTGCTTCGTCGCTCGCAGAGTATAACGCGCGTTCGCCGGTTCCACTTGCAGGACAGGCAGCGACACCGATACTCACGGTAACGCGGCCAACTCCTTCAACGGGCCTACTACTCAATACTTCTCGCAGACGCTCAGCTGCCGCAGCCGCTTTTTCGACTTCGATACCTGCTAACAGCAAAGCAAACTCTTCGCCACCAAGTCGCGCAGCTGTATCGTTGTCGCGCGAAACTTCCGAGAGCGTTTGGGCCACGTGACGGATAACGAGATCGCCAGCAGGATGTCCAAACTTGTCGTTAATATGCTTAAGATGATCGATGTCTAAAAGAAGCAACGCACACGGTACGCTATACCGACGCCATCGTTCGACTTCCCTTACAAGCGCGACTCTGAAGCGGCGCCTATTTGCGAGGCCTGTCAACGAGTCGAGATCTGCATCAGCTCTCAGCCGTTCGATCTTCTGCCGCAAGGCGATTAACTGCTCGCAACGTTTTACAAGCAAATCAATTTCTGCCGGAAGCTCAAAATAATCGAATGCCCCTTCACACAATGCAGCCAGGCGATTTTCATGAGTTGCGGGCAATGAGCCGGCCAAAACAAGCGGCACACCGTTGTCCGATTGCTCGAGCATCTTTGCGAGTTCGCTCATGCTCAAACCTGTTGCAAGGGGGTTCGCCACCACGATGTGGGGTCGCGTTCGTTGTAATGAAACGATTGCTCCTGTCCCGGTAGAAACTCCGACAACCTCGATGCCTTTGGTGCGAAGGGTTTGCACCACGTCAGCCTGTTCGTCGTCCATCACGAGGAGTACACGCCCTCGCGAACGCGCGTTTCTTTCCGCAATTCTCTTTTCAGCGTGCGCAGACATACGGCTACCAGATAAAGACAAGGGCTCAATAAGTTTTGCGTGGGGAGGACGGCTGCGTGAATTCACCAAAGGGGCAAGCACTAGAATATCCTGTACGACTGGAGCAGCGTCAAGGTTTAACATCGCAGCCTTCATGATTCAGCCGTTTTCTTTGTTCGCACGCATCGGGGCTGTAACCCGACTGTCAAGGAGGGCTCAGATCAGGGTGTCACCCCTCCTTGACAGTGGGGCTACTCCCCCGCCCGAATGGCCTCCATAAACGATTTAAGACGTTCATGATCCTTTTTTCCGGGCGCTGCCTCGAGTCCGCTACAGGCATCAACTCCGTAAGGCTTTACCGTCGCGATAGCGTCCTGAACATTTTCCGGGCCTAAGCCCCCGGCTAAGACTATACGTTTCCCCAATTCGTTAGCGCGTTGCGCGACCGACCAATCTGCAACCTTTCCGGTCCCTCCACGCAGACTCGGATGGCTCGCATCAAGCAGGATCGCACCTACGTCATAAACTTTGATCCGTTGCACATCGAAGGTGTCACTAACGGCTAAAGCCTTAATAACGAACCAACCGCCAAAGGCCATGCAGTACCCAGGCGATTCATCACCGTGCAATTGCAGCGCCTTTACATCGGCTTCATTTGCTATTGCTTCAACAGCCTCAGTCGTTTCATTCACAAAAACACCAACGGTCAAAACTGAATCAGGAAGTTGTGCAATGATCTGGCGCGCAGCCGCTGCTTCGATATATCTCGGGCTGCGCTCGTAAAAATTAAACCCTAATGCGTCAGCACCACACTCGACGGCCGCTAGCGCGTCTTCAAGGTTGGTAATGCCGCAGATTTTTACAAACGTCATTTAGTAGATACCTGCGATCGGATTAGTGATCTGAGCATTTCGGCAGGTTCATCGGCACGCATCAGTGTTTCACCAATCAGGAAACCTCGATAGCCCACATTCTGTAGCGTCAACAAGTCATCCGCGTCCTTCAAGCCACTTTCAGAAATCAACACGACACCAGGAGGAACTTCATTTGCAAGGGCCAACGAAGTCTGCAACGTCACTTCGAACGTGTGCAGGTTCCGGTTGTTAACGCCTATCAACTTTCCCCCAGCCTTAAGAGCCCTGGACATTTCAGACCTATCGTGTACCTCTACGAGAGCATCCATTCCGAATTCGTCCTCGGTAACCTCGCGAAGATTCGCGAGCGTGTCGTCATCTAATGCAGCAACAATCAACAGTACCGCGTCAGCGCCGGCGGATGCTGCTTCAAAGATCTGATACTCGTCAAACAGAAAGTCTTTGCGCAAGACTGGCAGATCGATTACTTCTTTTGCTTTTCTCAGATCATCGAGGGAACCGTCGAAGTAATCTTCTTCAGTTAGTATCGAAACGGCCGCGGCACCACCGGTTTGATAACTCTTAACCATATCCGATATTTCTACATCCGATCGGATCAATCCCCTGGACGGCGAGCATCGTTTGAATTCGGCGATTATGTTTATTGCTTCGGATTGAAATGCTCGGAGAAATTTGTGAGGTTCTGAGTTGGCGCGCGCTCGAATGGCTAAATCGCGAATCTCAGATATAGGTACCCGCTCCTTCGCTATTTCCAGCCGTTCTCTTTTTCTCGCAACTATTTCGGACAAAATACTCATCTGAAAAGGTCAACCCTTCGTCGCCAGCCTAAGCAACTGTAACTTCTCCCACGCGGCACCGGAATCAATCGCCTTTGAAGCCAGTTGAGCTGCAGTTCGCAAGCTATCGGTCACTTCACCAACGACTAACGCGGCAGCCGCGTTCATAACAACCAATGAACGCGCTTCATCTTTCCGCTTGCATTCAAAGATATCTCGAATCACCGCCGCATTGACTTCTGCATCTCCGCCTCGTAGTTGATCAAGGTTGCCGTTGGACAAACCAAAACTTTCAGGACTAATTTCGAATGTTCTGACGTTGCCCTCATACGCCTCGGCAACAAACGTCTTGCCAGCCAGGGTTATTTCGTCCAGGCCGTCCTCACCGTGAACGACCCAGGCACGATCAGAATCAAGCAACGCAAGAACCTTCGCCAGCCGCTCGGTAAGATCCCGATTCCAAACTCCAATGATCTGTCGAGGGGCACCGGCTGGATTGCTCAGCGGTCCAAGCAAATTGAAACTTGTGTGGACACCTAACTGCTTGCGAATACCTGCGACTCTCGCCGTCGCGCCGTGATAGAGCGGCGCAAACATAAAACAGATTCCAATTTCATTCAGAGCGGTTTCTGAAATCGAAGGCAGCGCCGAAACGTTTACCCCAAGCGCCGTCAAAACATCAGCACTACCTGACTTGCTACTTGCAGCACGATTGCCATGTTTTGCTACTGGGAGACCTGACGCGGCGATAACAAAAGCCGCCGCTGTCGATACGTTGAAAGTCTTTGCCGGACTTGAACCGGTGCCGGCGGTGTCGATGAAACATTGATGATGACAGTTTATGCGCACGGCTTTGTCTCTCAACCCGGACGCAAGTCCCGCCAGTTCCTCTATGGTTTCGCCTTTTGTCGTTAGTGCGGAGAGTGCGCCAGCGATCTGCGCATCGGTTGCCGTCTCATCGAGCAAAGCTTCAAGTAACTGGCTTGCTTCTTTCTGGCTCAGGTTTTCACGCCGGACGAGGCGGGAAAGAAAATATTGAAGTTGGTTATCGCTCATTAACTAAGAGAGTCTTAAGAAGTTTGCCAGCAGTTTTTTTCCATCACTCGTCAGGATCGATTCAGGATGAAACTGAACCCCTTCGACCATTAGTTGGCGGTGCCGCAATCCCATGATGATGTTGTCGGTAGTAAATGCAGAGACTTCCAAACAATCCGGCAATGTCTCCCTTTCAACGATTAGCGAGTGATAGCGTCCAGCCATGAAGTGATCGGCAAGGCCTTCGAAAATCGTCTTGCCATCGTGACAAATCTCGGATGCCTTTCCGTGCATGAGCTCGGGCGCGCGAATAACTCGCCCGCCAAAAGCCTGGCCAATAGCTTGATGGCCCAGACAAACACCAAGAATCGGAATTTTGCCAGACAATCGTTGAATTACCGCCAGAGAAACTCCAGCATCGTCGGGCGTTCCCGGGCCTGGTGAAATCACGATTCGTTCCGGATGCATCCGCTCAATCTCAGCAAGACTGATCCTGTTGTTGCGGTGAACTTCGACTGTCTGACCAAGTTCACCAAGGTACTGGACCAGGTTGTAAGTGAATGAATCGTAGTTGTCGATAACCAGCAACATTATTAGGCAACCCTGCTTTTGCTGAGGAGTAGTTCAACGACCTTTGCTCGTTTGTTTATGCGAGCCCAATCAAGGGCCGTCTTACCATCCTGATCACGAAGCGATGCATCGGCCTTATTCTTTAGCAACACTTCAACGACTCTCTCATTACCATAAGCCGCCGCCCACATGAGCGGCGTCCCACCTATGTTGTTTTTGGCATTCGGATTTGCATTTTTATTAATGAGCAGTTCAATAAGCTCAATATTGCCACTCTGGACCGCGCCGTGTAAGGCCGTATCACCATCGTTATCCAGCTGATTCACGTCAGCGCCACGGTCAAGAAGATTCTTGACCATATCAACCCTGTCGCGCCAAACGTAACTGATCAAAGCAGTGACGCCGTTTTTACCATGCGCGTTCAAATCCAGGGATGGTTGCATCAACAAAATATCAGCAACATTGTCATAACGAGCTTCGATTGCGTGAAACAACGCGGTATAGCCGATCTTGTCTTTGACATTGACATCAGCTTTACCTTTCAACAAAACCTTCACTACTTCCTCATCGCCGCGAGCCGCTGCGGAAATCAGCGCAGTTCTCCCATCGCTCGGGTCCTGCACATTGGGATCGATTCCAGCGCTAAAAAAGGCATTGATTGAAACAATGTCTTGCGCTGCAATTGCTGCAAAAAATCCTTTCTGATTAAACTTATAGCCTTTTAGTGTCAGAAATTTCTTCGCTGCTTCCGGAGTGGGCTGCAGCTCACCGCGCTCAGCACAACTAATAAATAGAACCAGGCAACAGAAAACAAAAAGAGTCTGTTTTGTGGATCGCTTCATTGACTTATTTCTTACACGCAACCACAACTGCCTTATTAATCCTTACAGGCTTATCGGGTTTTTCTCCGTCCGCGGGCGCCTGATTTATTTGATCAGCTATTTCAATTCCTTTAGTGACTGTGCCAAATGCCGCAAACTTGCCGTCAAGGTGAGATCCGTTGCCGACGAGAATAAAAAAGTGTGTGGTAGCACTATTAGGTTCGTCGGTGCGGGCCATTGAAACAATTCCACGGACATGTTTGATGATTCCTGGCTCGTCAGGAATTTTTCGGGCCATTCGCCGTGAGAGTTCCGCGGACCATTTTTCACTCGTAGACAAATTGCCACCTTGGATTACAAAGTCTTTGACAGTGCGACTAAACGTTGTGGTGTCGAGGGCACCGGTGGCAGCCAGGTTTAAAAAATTCCGCACGCTTTCAGGAGCAGCTTCGGGCATCATGGCTATCTCAATCGCACCTAGCTCAGTTTCAAGCGTGACGCATTGTCCGGCCATCTTTTCAACTGATGCATCGTCGAATGGTTCCGGCGCAGGTGTGAGCACTGCGTTTGGTTCGGCTGTCCTCGAGTTCGCTTTTTTCGGCGACTCAATTGGACCATTCGGCAAAGCTTGAGCATGCGCCGAAATTGTGAATGCTAATATTGCGCTTAGTAATATTGTGAATCGAAACATTTGGTCTTCGACCTTATTACGTTGGATGTAGTCCTTGGGCCCACCCGCTACCGCGAGGTGGTACCGACCTTATCCAATTAGGTTCACCGATCCAATCTGAAATCTGAAATCTGAAATCACAAACCCTTTTCCGCCATTTCAATCGCTCTGAACATCGCACGCGCCTTATTTACCGTTTCTGCATATTCGTGCTCGGGGACTGAGTCGGCCACAATACCTGCCCCTGCCTGGACAGTTGCATCCTCCCCGCGGAGCACCATCGTTCTAATCGCAATACAGGAATCCAGGTTGTCAGCGTAATCCATATATAAAACTGTGCCAGCGTAAATCCCGCGTGGGTCAGGTTCGAGTTCGCGAATGATTTCCATCGCCCTGATCTTCGGTGCGCCGGTAACAGTGCCGGCGGGAAAACAAGATGCCAGGGCATCGAATCGATCCAAGCCATCGCGCAAGCGAGAACGCAGCGACGTCTCCATATGTTGAACATGTGAATAGCGCTCGATCGTCATCAACTGCTCAACCTTTACGGAGCCATAATCTGAAACTCGACCAAGATCATTTCTTCCCAGGTCAACCAACATCATGTGCTCAGCCACTTCCTTTTCGTCCGTTTTCAAATCTTCACTGAGCATCCAATCTTCAGTTTCGGTTTTGCCTCGTTTTCGCGTACCAGCAATCGGCCGATAGTCCAATCGTTGACCGTGACAACGGACAAGCATCTCCGGTGACGCTCCAATAACCGTTTCTTCACCAACCCGTAAAAAGAACATGTAAGGCGAAGGGTTGATCGCTCGCAGCGCGCGATAAATCGCCAACGCCTCGCCCTTATATTTAGCGCTGAACCTTTGTGAGAGAACTGCCTGGTAGCAATCGCCTGCCCGGATGTAATCCTGAACTTTGCGTACTCCTTCCTCAAAATCTCGGCGTGTCCAGTTAGAGCTCAGCGTCAAATCTTTTGCCGCGCGCTCTTGAGCCGGCTTTGATTGCGGGAGATTTCCTTCAAAGATCCTATTCTGAATCTCAAGCGTGCGTGCTACCGCAGCTTGATACAACTCTCTTAGCCGATCGCGACTGCCACCTGCTTCCTCTGTTAAGACAATCGAAACGATCTCCATCCGCTGCTTAACCCGATCAAACGCAACAATCGTTCTAAAGAACATCCAGACTGCGTCAATTGGACTATCAAGTGCTCGCGTTCGATCGTCCCGCAGAGCCGTTTCAAACCATTGCGCCGCGTCGTAGCCGATGTAACCGACGGCACCGCCGGCAAAAGGGGCGAGACCGGACCGCCTTGCCAGATGACGGCCGCGGAAATAGTCCCGGACCCATTCGGTAGCGACACCTGGAAGAATCTCGCTCTCGCCGTTGCGCTCAACAATCGTCTGCATTCCGCGACCGCGAACTATCATCTCGGGCTCAGCACCGATAAATGAATAGCGCGCGATTCGCTCTCCTCCCTCGACAGATTCGAGCAAAAACGCATACGGCGAGTTGCCAGCGATTTTCATATACGCGCCGACGGGCGTGTGAAGATCGGCAAGCACACCCCGAACAACAGGTACAACGTTCCCGTGACCTGCTTGCTCGGCAAACTCTTCGAAGGTTGCTGGTTGAAGATCCTGCATGCTTCTAAATAACCTTGTTTCCCGCGAGCCACTGGCCCCCGTCGACAACAATCACAACACCATTGATGAAACTCGCGGCAGAAGAACACAGAAACACCGCTGCGCTTTCGATGTCTGAAATCTTGCCAAAACGACCTAGCGGTATGTTCTTCTTTAGTCTTTCTTTGATTGGTTCAGGAACAAGTCGCTTCATCCCTTCGGTGTCTTCGATTGGTCCAGGAGCAATCGCGTTCACGCGAATCCCATATCGCCCCCACTCAACTGCCAGGTTGCGAGTCAATGCGTCTACGCCAGCTTTCGCCGCAGACACATGCAACTGCATTGGTGTACCCAGGTAATGAAGCGTTGCACTTATGTTGAGCACTTGCCCTTCGTGTTGTTTCAGTTGCTCAAACGTTGCGCGACACACATTGAAGGTGCCCTTTAAATCAATATCGACCACAGTGCCAAAACCATTTGGAGATAACTCTTCGGCTTTACAGAGAAAGTTACCGGCGGCACCATTGATGACAATATCGATCTTTCCGAAATGTTCGATCGTTGCGGCAACTGCCTTCTCAACGTCTTCTGGCTGGCGCACGTCAGCAACAACGGCCAGCGCTTTTCCACCATTGGCATTAATCGCCTCAGCCGCAGGTTGAAGGTGTTCCGCCTTTCTGCTGACCAGGGCCACCGAGGCGCCAGCTTCAGCTAAAGCCCGGGCCACGCCACCTGTTATTCC
>JBKPQV010000106.1:0-3905 GCA_046734235.1 Acidobacteriota bacterium | reverse complement strand
GAATCACCGCTCGGGCTGATTGCCTTGGACCAAAAGTATTAAATGGGCGCACGATGGTAACGGGTAGGTTGAACGATAGATAGAATGACTCGGCAATTTTGTCAGCTCCAATCTTGGTTGCGGAATAAGGCGACTGTCCCTGCAGCGGATGTGCTTCGTTGATTGGTACGCTTAATGCAGAACCATACACTTCGCTAGTTGAGGTTTGGATTACTCGACTTACGTTACAACGCATCGCTGCCTGGAGTACGTTGACCGTTCCTTCGATATTGGTTCGCACGTACGATAAGGGCGCGTGGTAAGAGTAAGGAATTCCGATCAATGCAGCGAGGTGGAAGACGACATCTATTCCATCCATGAATCCCAGTACTGCATCGTGATCGCGGATGTCACCGAGAATGACGTTCACATGATCCTTGACTGGAGAGCTATCGAGCCACCCCCAGGTACCCGTCGAAGTGTAACGAACCAACCCGGAAACGTCGGCGCCTAACTCAACCAGACGTTCTGTCAGGTGGCTGCCGATAAAGCCACCCGCGCCTGTCACCAAAACTTTTTTACCAGACCAATTCATGAACAGGATTTTCCGTCGAAAACTCCGTTAGCAATATCTGATTGAGCCTGGTCGTACTGACCCGCTTCGCCTATATCGAGCCAGTATTCCCGGATCGGGAAAGAAACAACTGTTCTACCTTCCTTCAAAAGTAGCTGAATCAGATCCGGAATGTCATATGGTTGACCGTTGGGGATCATGCGTTTGACGCTCGGACTCAACAAGTAGATCCCGGCATTGATGAACTGTTTGAGGAGCGGTTTCTCTGAGATGCCTCTCACCGCAACTCCATCAGTATCTACTACGCCATACGGGACGCGCATTTCGTACTGCCTCACCGCGACAGTCAAATCTGCATTGTGTTCGCGGTGAAAGTTGTGCATTGCGCGAAAATCTACTCGCGTAAGAATGTCACCATTGATCACGAGCAGCGGTTCATCTGACTCTTCCAACAAGCTCAACGCACCGACAGTTCCGAGCGGTTGATTCTCTTTAACGTAACGAATATCAACTCCGAAATCCTGTCCGTCTTTGAAGTGGTCTGAAATGACTTCGCCCTTGTAGTGAGTCGCAACATTCAACCGCTTGATACCAGCATCGCGAAGTTGCTCCACAATCAGCTCGAGCAGCGGCCGGCTGCCGAGCGGCAACATGGGTTTAGGAATATCCTCAGTGAGTGGTCGAAGCCTGGTCCCGAATCCGCCGGCCATTACCACAGCGCGCAACGGTAGTTCGTATTCCCTGACCAGTTCACTCAACAGAGCGACATCAACTACATGATTTTCTTCATCAACGAGCGGAATGTGACGCACGGTAGTTTCGGCCATCACATGCAGCAAGGTGGTATCAGGAGTGCCTATCGGGGCTGTAATTGGACCACTCGGCGACATATTAGTACGCCGGTTGAGTAGCTCGCGCACCGGCAGTTCCGCGTCCAGACCCGCAAGAATCGCCCGGCGAATATCTCCGTCAGTGACGGTCGCGATTAAGCGGTCATCGCCGTCGAGGACGATTGCGATGCCTTTGCCGTTCCGATCGATACACGAAATCACGCTGCGAATCGTGGTGTTTTCGGAAACTACTAATGCTGAAAAATCCTTAGTCACTTTATGCTCGATCTAGAGGTTTTGCAGGCACTCCGACTACTGTGATTCCGGCGGCCACGTCTTTTGTTACCACAGAGCCGGCTCCAACAGTAACCTCGTCGCCAATTTTAAGATACTGCAATATTGTGGCGCCTGCCCCGACGAGGCAACGTGAGCCGATTTCCACCCCGCCCGACACTTTGGTGCCGGAATTGAATATCGAACAGTCCGCAATTCGCACATCGTGCGCATAGGTGCCGTTCAAGTTGAAAATGTTGAACGACCCAACCTTGATATCGGTGGTGAAAATATTCCGCGCACACAGAATATTTCCCTTGCCGAGCTCCACTCTTGGTTCGTCCCGCACAACGCTTGGGTGGATCAAGTTCGGAAAACTTATGTTTGAACGTTCCCCGAATCGAGAAGCAATCTTGTCAATCACTACCGGCGTTCCGACACCTACTGCGGCCGACAATGTCTTATCGTATAACTCATCTTCGGTGCAGTACACGCGATACTTTCCCGACTGTTGTCCGACGCGCTCTCGATCCAGCTCGACGAATCCAAGAATATTCCACTGCGGGGAGGCGTTATTGATCTCGTCAATGAGAAACGCAACCTCGCGCGCCATTCCGCCGCTGCCGAAGATGACGATGTCCTGCATAAAAGTCCTAGCGAAGTTCCCTTAATAGCATGAACGCCTCGGCGTATTCCGTTGCTATCGTGGCGCCACGAAAGCGTGCCAGGGCACGAATGCTCTCTAGTGCACGTGGCATCGGATAAGGATGAACCTCACCTTCATAAAGCGACATGATCTGCAGTTTTCGTTCAATAAAAGGAGTTATATCGCAATACACGTTTGGAAGAAAAACTGTCGTGGGCCGGGGCGGCGCTGCGTCTGTCGAGGAAATTGTCTCGTAACTGAGCAGCCGGCTGACGCCTTTGTTCCTACTGTTGAACGATTTCACAGCGGACGTTGTGGCCTCAAAAACCGCCCGGTGGTCTGAGTGTACATCGCCCTCGTGTACGGTATAGATCCAGTCGGGCTTCACCTCCGCCACGATTTCGCTGAACTTGGCCATGAGCTCTTCGAGCGGAACGGTGTCTAAGCGGGCCGCCGGAAAAGTGAGTCGAAACTTATTTGCAAACCCATATGCTTTCGAAACGTTCTCGATTTGTTGCTCGCGTCGCTCAATGTCTTCAGCTGGCCAGCGAGGCTCATACGCTTTAGTGACGATTACCCATGAAACACTGTCACCGGCAGCGATGTGCTTGAGCACTGTTCCACCACATCCGAGTGTTTCGTCATCAGGATGTGGAGCAATTACCAGTACGCGCATAAGAATCTCTCAGTCACAAGGTTAACCTGACTTTATGTGCTTTTTGTGCCTTGCACTGTGCTCCGTTCCGCGGCGATGATCCACCGGGAAATCATACGGGTGAAATCAGGCGCCAGGCGGTAATCGTGGGTCTCAATATATTTGGGCCTGAATAGTTGGTCCATTAACTCATGTACTTCTTCCAGTGTGAAGAAGTGTTGTACCAGCCCCTTCTCAAAGCCATCAGTAACTACGAAGGTATTCTTACTTGCTTCCTCGCCGACGCCAAAATCCGCATCGTCCGCAGACTTCAAATCAAAGTAGAACAGCCCATCGCTCGTCAATACGCGCGCGACTTCGCGAACCGCCTGCTTCGCGAGGTCCATGGGAATATGGTCCAGGACGCCGTGCGAAACAACAACGTCGAAGTGCTGATCCGAATAAGGTAGGCTTGTAATATCACCGACACGAAAATCGATGGTAAACCCTTCGCGTTTGGCCCAGTCCTGAGCCCACTCTATCGCGGTTGATGAAATATCAATGCCACATGCTTCCATGCCCTCGCGCGCAAAGTAGATCGCGTGACGTCCATTACCACAACCCAGATCGAGAACCCGCTTAACTTTTCGTTTGATCTCAACTTCGTCGTAAGTAAGTCGCTTCTGAATAAGGCGAGCACAAAAGCGAATAATATTCTCATTCGGATACCAGTTAGTCATGAAATTACGACTGTAGACGGTATCCCAGTTCTTGTTCGGTGTGCTCATGTCCTCAGTAATTAAGATCCTTATTCATTAGTTTGGCATCGAGTGGGGTTTTCGCGAGCAGATCCGCGACTCGCTTTCCCGTCTGACCATCGCCGAACGGGTTCGCGCACGTACTAATCCGCTTGCGGGTTTCAGGATCGTTGATGATTGCCTTGACCTGTTTGACAATCTCGCTTCGATC
>JBKPQV010000105.1:0-6665 GCA_046734235.1 Acidobacteriota bacterium | reverse complement strand
CGATAATTGATGGAAGATAACCACGTCGTCGATTCGATTCAGAAACTCTGGCTTGAAGTGCAGTTGCAACTCCTGCAATACCGCCTCGCGAACTTGTTTTTCATCGCCTTCAGCCGCCTGGATTTCTCGTGAGCCGAGATTTGACGTCATGATCAGCACGGTATTTTTAAAATCTACCGTTCGGCCCTTGGAGTCTGTTAGGCGACCATCGTCGAGAATCTGAAGCAACACATTGAAAACATCACCATGTGCCTTTTCGATTTCATCGAACAGAACTACCGAGTAAGGACGACGCCTGACAGCTTCAGTTAACTGGCCACCCTCCTCGTAGCCGATATATCCCGGAGGAGCCCCAATCATGCGCGCTACTGCATGTTTTTCCATGTACTCCGACATGTCGAGCCGGATCATTGCCCGCTCGTCATCGAACATAAACTCTGCAAGCGCTCGAGCTGTCTCGGTTTTCCCGACGCCGGTTGGTCCAAGGAATATGAACGATCCGATTGGCCGATTTGGATCTTGCAGTCCCGCGCGAGCACGTCGGACGGCGTTAGCAACCGCCATCAAGGCCTCTTCTTGTCCAATCACTCGGAGACCCAGGCGACCTTCCATCGTTACAAGCTTTTGCATTTCCCCTTCCAACATCTTGGAAACAGGGATTCCCGTCCACTTCGCAACTACCTCAGCGACATCTTCCTCATCCACTTCTTCTTTCAGCATTACCCCATCTTGCTGAAACGCGGCGAGCTTTTCCTGCTCAGCCTTGAGCTTGAGTTCGAGGTCCGGAATTCGTCCATATTGAATTTCGGATGCGCGCGCAAGGTCGCCGGCGTTTCGCGCCTGGTCCAGCTGCAGGCGTAATTGCTCCAACTCAGCTTTTGCCGTACGCATATGATCAATGGCCTCTTTTTCAGATTGCCATTTAGCCTTCATACCCGACGAAGTCTCTTTTAGGTTAGCTATACGTTGCTCGATCTCTTTAAGACGGCCCTTTGATTTGTCGTCTTCTTCTCGCTGTAAAGCTTGCCGCTCAATCTCCAGCTGGATGATTTCTCGTTCGAGCTGGTCTATGTCCTGGGGAAGGGAATCAATCTCGATACGCAACTTTGAGGCTGCTTCGTCGATCAAGTCGATTGCTTTGTCTGGCAGGAACCGATCGGTAATGTAACGATTGGAAAGCGTTGCTGCGGCAACGATCGCGGAGTCTTTAATACGGACCCCGTGATGAACCTCGTAGCGTTCCTTCAGACCGCGCAGAATTGCAATCGTATCTTCGACAGTTGGCTCACCAACATAAACTTGCTGGAAACGCCTTTCGAGAGCAGCGTCTTTCTCAATGTGTTTCTTATATTCGTTAAGTGTAGTTGCACCTACACAACGCAGTTCGCCGCGCGCAAGAGCGGGCTTCAACATGTTGGACGCGTCGATTGCGCCTTCAGCGGCTCCAGCACCTACAAGCGTATGAAGCTCATCAATAAAAAGAATGATGTGTCCTTGAGCGTTCTCAATTTCTTTCAGTACAGCCTTGAGCCTATCCTCGAATTCTCCTCGATACTTCGCGCCAGCCAACATTGATCCGAGGTCCAGGGCAACAAGCCGCTTGTTGCGTAGAGTTTCTGGTACATCACCAGAAACAATGCGTTGTGCGAGGCCCTCGACGATGGCAGTTTTCCCAACACCAGGTTCGCCGATCAGTACTGGGTTGTTTTTGGTCCGGCGAGAGAGTACCTGGATCGTGCGACGGATCTCGTCGTCACGCCCAATGACTGGATCTAGTTTTCCTCGTCGCGCCGCATCCGTAAGATCGCGAGCATATTTCGAAAGCGCCTGATAGTTTTGCTCCGCGTTTTGATCTGTGATGCGGGCGCCACCGCGCATTTGTTCAATGACCTTAATTAGATCATTCTTGTTGACGCCATGTTGACGTAGGACTTTTCCCACTTCACCATCGTCGACTAAGGCAAGGAGTAAATGCTCGGTCGAGATAAACTCGTCCTGCATTTTGTCGGCTTGTTTTTGTGCTGCTGTAAATGTTTGATTTGTGCGCGGGCTGAAATACTGTTGTCCACCTTGTACGCGAGGGAATCGCGCCACAGCTGCCTGCGTGTCGTTTAATACCACAGCGACATTCGTGCCGAGCTTGCCGAGGATCGGCCTGACGATTCCTTCGGGTTGCTCCAACATGGCCACGAGCAAGTGCTCCGGCTCAACCTGTTGGTGGGTATTCCGTTCGGCAAGTTCAATAGCTGATTGAATTGCTTCCTGCGCCCTGAGCGTAAACTTATCTAAACGCATTTCAATTTCTTACCTGCTACTCAAAAATCTTGAACGGGCTCGTTCGCATCCCAAACTGCGGCGAGCCCGCTGCTGTAGGTCGCCCCCCGACCAAAATTTTAGCTACCGCTTGAGCCTTTAGCTTTAGCGGATTCAGTTTGCGCCTCAATTTTCTTACTTGAAGTACCACTACTGCCCGTTACCTCGATGCGCCGCGTTTTCGCCTCTTCGCGCTTGGGTAGCGTTACCCGCAGCACTCCATTGCTGTATTCAGCCCTGGCGTCATCTGCTGACACACTTTGCGGCAATGTGAACGAGCGAGTGAATGCCCCGTACGAGCGTTCCACTCGATGGTAGTTATCAGTTTCATCCGTCTTCTCGAACCTGCGCTCACCTCTTAGGGTGATGACATTGTTTTCAATGGCAAGGTCGAAATCTTCCTGTTTCATTCCAGGTAGTTCGGCTTCCAGAACGATCTGGTCCTTGTTCTCATAGATATCGACGCTGGGAGCCCACGCTCCGCGGCCGATTCCCTCGTCGCCAAAAGCGCGAGTGAGATTTGTCGAAAACAGTCGATTGACCTCTTCCTGCAAAGTGCGCAGATCACGAAACGGGTCATATCTCACGATTCCCATATCTTTAATACCTCCTCCTCTATTCCTTGTTTAGAATCGCCGCGCTCCTTAGGTCTTTAACGTGCCCGACCGTTAGCTGAGCGCGAAGGCATAATAAAGGTTGAGTGTCACACTGTCAAGTCTAGTTTAGACTACGAATCTCCTGCGCTTTCGCGCTGACAGTTGACCTCAGATACGCTTAGGAAATGCCGAAAAAGCGCCTGATTGCTGAGAGAATGCCTGCGGAGGATTCGCCTTGAGAGGTTTCAGAGTCGACGTGTGTAACAAGGCCTTGCCGGCGCTCGCTGATAATAAAACTTAACGATTCCACCAGGTCGGGATTGGTGTCGAAAACCCTCTTCATCGCACCGTGGCCGATTTCCAGGACTTCAGTTTCTTCAATAGCCACGACATTCGCAGTTCGCGGTTCACCCGTAAATAAGGCCATCTCCCCGAAAAAGTCGCCCTCGTTTAGCGTAGCGACTGGTCTGGGCCGGCCGTTTTCGTTGATCTGAACCTGGACGCGACCATTGTGAACCACAAACATCGACGAGCCCTCCTCGCCAGCTCGAATAACCGTCTCTCCAGGCGCGAATACGTGTCGAACCGCAGCTTGTGCGAGCATTCCGGTTTCTTCCACGGATAGCGGAGCAAATATGTCGACGGCGGCAAGACGTTCAACTAAGGCACCCCCATCAGCTTCGCCCAGGGTTGCGGGCTTACGCTCGATGTGGAGCGTCTGTGTTGGGAACGCGAAGTTCAAACCCGCTCGTCGGAATGCATACCAGATTCTTTGGCGCACGAGCGCATCGGTGTCGTTGTACTTGGCGTAGTCGACCAGCCAATACTTGCATTCGTATTCAACACCACTGTCGCCAAGATTGCGGATGCGCACTACCGGCGTGATGCGATCGGAAACATTATCTGCTTCGCGAACAGCCTCGCGTACAACATGGATTGTCTTGGCTGGCGAATCGGTATAAAGGGTATTGAAAAAGACTAGCCGGGCATTCAGGTTGTCGCGTGGGCAAACCTCAATCGGCTCCTTAGCGGCGCTGCTGTTATTAATAAGGACAACGTGGTTCTGAAAAGTGCGGATCTTTATTGCCCGCCAACTGATCTCCTCTACTACTCCCGTGTGTCGCTGCGCACCCACTGTGATCACGTCACCAACCTGGAAAGGGCGATCGGCCTGAAGGGAAATTCCCGCGAAGAAGTTGCCCAACGTGTCTTGCAACGCAAGACCAAGGATGACGCCAAAGATTGCGGACGTAGTGAATAGCGCACCGAGATTTGCGTTTGGAAATTCCCAGGAAAATATCAAGAGAAACAGCAGGGAAAACGCGATAATCGAAAAGACATTTTGAACCAGGGTGGGTGCGTCGAAACCACGCCGCAGGCGGAACAAACCAAAGACAGTAAAGTTGAGAGCGCGAACAACGATATAGGCAAGAATGCCAAATAAGACCAGCTGGATCGCTGCGATAATGTGTTCGGGTGTTGCAATCTTGTCTGCTCTGAAACGCAGGATTAGCTCGAGGAGGTCCGCATTGAAATGGATCACCAGCGACAGGACGAGCAGAACTATCAACGCTGCGACGGTCAGGATGATTAGGTTGTTTTTGGATCGACGGCGCGCCACTTGTTTTGATGAAGCGAATCTGCGACAGCTGTGCACGGAGGGACTAAGGTTTGTCCCGTTTCTGTTTTTATCCGTGGTGGCTGATAGGCAATTTCTTGTCAGAAATCTGAAGATGTCCTAAAGCGCTTAACCTTTTATCACCGATCAATGCGCTTGGCGAGAGTAAACCTACAACGGCAAAAGGTTGGGAAATATCGTGATTAGTATATAAAGGACTGAGAGGCCCGTGACCACCACCACAGTTAGCCAGGCCGCCGCATTGTAAACTCGACCGTTAACATAGTCTCCCATCAGCTCCTTCTTGTTTACCAATCGCAACACTGCGAAAAGTACTACGGGCAACAACAGCCCGTTAATGACCTGTGTGACCAGCAGTACCCGGATCAATGGGAGGTTCGGAATAACTGCGATTGCCGCGCCCACAGCGACCAGGAAAGTAAAGGTACCCAGAAAGATAGGAGCTTCCCGGAAACTTCTAGAAACGCCCTTTTCAAATCCCAGAGCCTCGCTAATCGAATAGGCAGTTGCCAACGGCAACACACCCGCTGCCAACATCGAAGCACCGAATAAGCCCACGCCAAATAGTAACTCTGCGTATTTTCCGGCGAGAGGACTTAGTGCTCGCGCAGCATCGGCTGCGGTCGAGACTTGAATTCCGAATTTGTGTAGAGTAGCGGCGGTGGAGACCACAATGAAGAACACGATTAAAATCGCGAATATTGTTCCTACCCAAACGTCTGTCTTGGTCTTCGCATAGTCCTCGGTGGTTACACCTTTTTCAACTACCGACGATTGAACGAAGACTTGCATGTACGGCGAGATCGTAGTTCCGACGATCGCTACAAAACTAAACAAGAAGGCTTGCTCAAACCTGAAACTGGGTTTGACGAGACCGATCGCGACTGCACCCCAATCAGGTTTGGAAAGAAATGCTGAGACGATGTAGCCAAGAAAGACCAACGACATCAAAAGGAAAGCGCGTTCAACTCGTTGGTAAGATCCCTTGACTATTAACCACCAAATCAGAACTCCTGCGAGTGGGACTGAGATGAATCTTGGTATTCCAAACAGTTCCGTTGCGGCGGCGATTCCAACGAACTCCGAAACAGTTACGCCGGCATTAGCGATTAGCAAAGCCAGCATAACAAGGGCAGTCCAACGCACACCAAACTGTTCACGAATGAGATCCGCCAGGCCTTTTCCCGTTACGGCGCCCATCCGCGCGCACATCTCCTGGACAATTCCGAGGCTGATTGTAATTGGGATTAAGATCCAGAGAAGCTGGTAGCCAAAGTCGGCACCCACTGAAGCAAAGGTGGCTATTCCACCGGCGTCATTGCCGGCATTTGCCGTGATCATTCCCGGACCAAGGATGGCAAGATACGTGACCAGCTGTTTCCAAACTCCAGCCTCGCGCATACCACGAGCGCCGCGTCGCATTAAGCGACGTCCAGCCGCTCGGACTGCCGCACGTGGTTCCATTTGGAGGCTCTCCGTCGTTCATGAATTACTAACTAAACAAGCGAGGCAGACGTTGTCGCCAATCCTTTGGCAAAAGAATTTCCATCGCATCATCAACCGTGATGATTCCTAAAATATCACCAGCTTCATCAATGACAGGCAGCGCTAACAAATTGTATTCGGCAATTCGTTGTGCAACATCCTTTGCAGGCTCGTCAGGATCGGCTTGTTGAAATTCGGTACGCATTGCGTCGGCGAGTGGCATCGCTGGGTCTGCGAGTATCAAGCTTCGTAGCGCGATCACCCCATCCAATTTCCATGAACCTTCTGCTTCAACTACGTAGAGGTAATAGATCATATTTGGCGTTTCCGCCATTTCGCGCAACCGCGCCAACGCTTCGCCGACAGTAAGCTCGCGCGGTAGTGTGACAAACTCGGTTGTCATTAGACCGCCAGCAGTGTCGTCTTCATACGGCAATAGCTCAGCGACGTCTGCCTGCTCCTGCTGCTCCATCAAGCCCAACAACTCTTCAGCCTTCTCTTCAGGTAAATCACCTAGAACGTCAGCTGCTTCGTCTGGCGACATCCACTCAAGGATGTCGGCAGCGCGTTCCTCATCCATATCGAGGATTATTCTCGCCTGAGTTTCCGGAGGCATTTCCTCGAGAGTCTCT
>JBKPQV010000104.1:0-2074 GCA_046734235.1 Acidobacteriota bacterium | reverse complement strand
GAAACACCCGGAAGACGTCGCACTTGATGCTGAAGGCAAGATATATGCGGGGTTTGAAGATGGCCGGATCATGCAATTGCAGCCGGATGGCACGCAACTGCGACTCTTCGCCAACACACAAGGCCGCCCACTGGGGTTAGTGTTCGACTCAGCAGGAGATCTCATCGTTACAGACGCGATCAAGGGATTGCTCTCAATTGATAAGACAGGCGCCGTTAAGGTTCTTGCTGCGCAAGCTGACGGTGCATCGTTTGGTTGTTTGAACGATCTCGACATCGCTGCGGATGGAACGATCTACTTCACAGAAGCGTCGAACAAGTTTCCGATGTCGAAATTTGCGCTGGACATCCTCGAACATCAACCAAATGGCCGCTTGCTCGCTTACGATCCGAAGACACAAAAAACGCGAACAGTCTTCAACGGAATCTACTTTGCAAATGGTGTTGCTTTAGGTCCGGATCAAACATATGTGCTGGTTGCCGAAACTGGTCTTTACCGTGTGATCAAGATTTGGCTGACCGGAACGAAGCAGGGTCAGTCGGAAGTATTTATCGACAACTTGCCTGGGTTTCCGGATGGCATTTCTTCAAACGGCCGAGATAAGTTTTGGCTTGCACTCGTCACTCCGCGCGACGACATGCTCGATACAGTGCTCATGCCGAGACCGTTCGCACGCAAAGTTGTGGTGCGGTTGCCAAAGTTTCTTCAGCCAGCACCAAAACACTACTCATTCGTCCTCGGACTCGATTTCAGCGGCAAGGTGGTCGACAACCTACAAAACGGTGCCACTGACTGTTATGCAGAGATCTCCAATGCCGTCGAGCGGGATGGATTTTTGTACTTTGGGAGCATTGCGGAGAGCAGCGTTGGAAGATATTCGTTGAAGTAACACTGGCTACTTACTAATCACTTGGATATCTCGGTACCAGCGGGATATTTACCCCACCTCTCAGATCCTCAGTGTTTTTGCGGGGTACTTTGCCCAGGTGTTTACCACGTATACACACAGGCTTTGTTACCATTTGCTTGCACTCCCGGCAAAAGTCACTAACCCTATTATTTAAGCTACTTACAAGCAGATACGCGCCTCGCTCACTTCTGCGGCACGCGCATTGTAATCAAATAGGCCTGAACGAAAACATAAACCGGAGTGAGGTCGCCCCCTTCAGCTGGCCAAAACTTCAAATCAGTTTGGAGCCTAACGACAAATGATTAACCTCCTATCAGCGGCAACCTCAACTCCACAACACCTCTTCAAGACTACCGACCTCGTTGGTAGCTTGATGCATAAACTCTCCCCTGAACTGATTAATACAATCAGCACACTGGGGGTTAATCAGAGGTATTCAGCGTTAGCAAACTATCCTGACTTCCTTTGCGGCAAACAAAAACAACCTACGAGTTCCACCACTGAACTTGGTGTCAACGCTACACGTCGTTGCATTGAGGAATGGGGTGGCGATCCTACGCGTATCGGTTTATTAATCGCCGCAACCAACACGCCGGACCAGATGTTGCCGTGCCTGGCGTCGGAGGTGATGGGAAAGACTCACGGATTGCTCTCCAGACACTTACGAACTGTTAGCATGCAAGCCCAAGGATGTTCTGTTTTACTGAAATCGATCGAAGTAGCTCAGTGGTACCTGGCAGCAAATCCCGGCAAACTGGCAATCGTTCTGATGGCAGAATCACATACGCCCTACGTTGCTCCTCTTTTGCGGGATGAATATTTAGGTTTCCGAGAAATCCTTAGATTGAGGAAGGAGCAGAAGCTTGATCCCGACCAATTTGAACAACAAAGGTTGGATACCACCTTCGTAATCCAATCGATGCTATTCGGGGACGGCGCAGTGGCATTGCTGGTTGGCACAGAAGAAGGCAAGCCCGCGTTCGGACCAATCTCCCACCTAACCAACGACGAACCAGGTGATATGAACCTCTTGACGATGGTTAGCAACAGCTCACACCCATTCCTGAAAGGGCGACCACAGTATTTCATGCAGCCGAGCGTCCCCTCGCGAGGTGCTCATTATGCAGTAACCACAGTCCGGAATGTTCTTCAGCACCCGGATTC
>JBKPQV010000103.1:0-11551 GCA_046734235.1 Acidobacteriota bacterium | reverse complement strand
GTCAGAAACAACCTGGACATGCGTCTTGGTTTGTTCGAGATACTTGTTCCATTCCTCTTTTAGTTCTTCATTTAAGGCGCATCGCAGTGCGGTCGTGTAAATCTGGACGCCGCCCTTCTCCGTTTCCAGTGCCTGATACAGCAGTTCTGCTACGTGATTGGTGCTGACAGTGTTGTTCTTCATTTTTCCCCCTCTGTTCGTCTATCAATTTAATAAGAACCTGAGATTTCAACGCTCGCTACAGGGTCCTTAGAAGACTCCCACGTCCGATAAGCAGACGCGAAAGTTGTTTGGGCGATGCAAACCGTTTTGAAAGGAACCATGACCGAGGGTTCAAAACCTTAAACTCGCTGATTGCAAAACACGAACCACAAGGAGCGAGTGACCAGAGAGTCTGCGGCTTTGGCATGCTTGATAACTCGATCTCGTCGGGGCAAATTGCTGAGGTTTTAGAGTACTTCGATGAAGGTCGGCAATGCGACGGCGTTGCAGTCTGAATCAATCTTCGCACAGTACACGACAATTTTATTATCTTGCTTCTCTGCGAATGGCATGTCGTCTTCGTTCGATGTGATTCGATTCAGATTCGGCGAATGTGCCAATATCTGAGCCGTTGTGAAATTTAAGTTCTGCTTAAAGCGCGGGCCTAAGTTGGCTGAGATCATGATGAACCGTCGCGGGCGCCTGCACATCACGCCCGAATGTCTAAGTATCAATCGCCGGAGAAAACCAGAAAAGGCACTGGTGGGGGAGGTAGTTGCGCTGTTTCTTCCCTGGTAAAAAGCTAAGTGTGAGCTGGCTTATAAATTAAAAGCCCTATTCTGTCCGTACGAAATCAGACATTAGAGCCACGAGAAAGGCGTTATGTCAGCAGACGGAAAAGAAAACAAATCAGGAACTTAAGGGATCAATGCCTTTGTCTTGCGCGAATGAGGGATCCAGTTTAGTTCTTACCGCATCGGGCAGAGCAGGAATGCGAGTATCCCGTACTTCGTTTACGAAGTACGTTCCCTTTCCCTTGCAGCGCCTACAGTGAGAGTTATTCCCAAAGCACTCGCATTGCATCGCTCTAAGTTTCCCGGTGGGTCGTAAGAAGTTAGTATTACCGCAATGAGCACAAATATCGGCAGCACTTGCGACTTCATTTTTGCATCTGGGGCAGGGTCCAAGAGACATGGAAATAGATGCTAACCGGCGCACTCAATCCGAAACGTATACCACCCGCATTTCTCGTTAATTAGATTTCATTCTAGTTGGGACGGTATCAGAGTATCGGTACGGTTTCGCTCACTCAACTCCATAGAGATCCACACAGCCCGAGCATCATTCCCTTTGTCAACGATGGGTGGGAGCGAAGTTACGTCCTATGTTGATGGATTTTTGAATGTGGCCTTAACATCTTGTTTTCGAACACGTCGAAGAATGTTAACTTGACCTGCACGTACTCTTAAAGAACAAGAGCTGCTGGAAGGTTGGAATGCTTTATTGAGAAGTGCGCTTTAGGCGGTCGTCTTAGTACGATTCTGCGCACCGCCCCGCCGCTGCCTTTCTCCAGCGGTCTTTTCACCCTTTTCTTTTGCTCGCGGATCCCCAGCCTCTGCAGCGGCGTTTTCAATCTCAGAGTTTACTTCACCGCCAATTAAGATTGCCGCGCCAGTAAGATAGAGCCATAGCATTAGAATGATGACTGCGCCCAGCGCACCGTAGGTCTTGCTATAAGAGTCAAAGAAATGCAGGTACAGCTTGAAACCGAATGAAACCAGTAGCCACAAAGCTACACCTAACACTGACCCTGGTGTTACCCACATCCACTTTTGTTCATGTAGATCAGGAGCGACGTAATAGATTAGAGAAAATGACAGTAGCATGAACCCGAGTACGAGAGGCCATTGCAGGAACTTCCAGCCAAAGGTAAAGACTTCACCAAAACCGTAGCTAAGCGCGAGCTGATTTGCGATCTTCCCGCCATATAGCACGAGCACGAGAGCGGAAATGATCAAAATGGAAAGAACGAGCGTCAAGCCGATTGCTGTCAATCGTTGTTTCCACCAGGCACGAGACTCTTTAACGTTGTAGGCGGCGTTAAGAGCTTCAGTAATCGCCCCCATCCCATTTGAGGCGGCCCATAGCGCCGCGAGTAGACCAAAAGTAAGTTTGCCACCGCCGCTCGCCGCGGTAACTTCATACATCGTCGAATCGACGAGGTTGGAAGCCGCTCCCGGTAAAACACGACTGAAATAGGCAAACAAAGCATGGCGCACACCAGTCCCAGAACCCAGCAAGAGCCCAATTACCGAAGTTAAGAACAGGAGCAGAGGAAATAGTGCGAGGAGAAAGTAATAAGCTAGTTGAGCAGCGCGGCCGAAAACATCATCGTTTTGAATTTCACTGATTACACGCTTAACGAGTGCTTTCCCGCTTAACCCGCCAAATCCCCACAATGAAGACATATTCCCCTTGATCTATTGCCAGCAGTACGAAGATGGCAGCAAACACCAACTACAAATGCGTTACTCGGTGCTCACCAGTAATGCTTGTGGCGCCGCCTGCTTTATGCGAGTCTGCAACCATGAGAGTTGACCCTTCGTTTCGCTGCCCAGTTTATTGCATGCCGCAATCAGTTCCTGATCACGGAGTGCCTGAGCTACCTGCAGGAGAATCATCCAGGCGATACGCGCTTCGGTGGTCAACAAGTAGAGATCATGAAGATCTCTCAGTAGGCCAAAACCTCCAGATCGAGGTCCTTTAAAGAGTGAGTCGCTGACACGTTGCGCTTCACGATCGGATTTCTCACCGTAGATTTTCACAAAATGCTCTAGCGCTTCAAGATGAGTATTCGAGGTGCGCTCAAACTTCTCGCAAATTTCAAAGATGTCGGGTTCGTCTCTATGATGCTTTCCCACGGAAGCAAACGCGCTGGCGATCTCTTTTTCGGCGCTTCTGAGTAAGCCAATGTAATTATCGATGTGCTTCACCGTATCGTCCGAGAAGGCAGGTGAAGTAACAGAACCAGTCAGCTTAGCTTTCGAGTCTCCAAGACCCTCACGGGTCTGATCGACAAGTCCCTTTTCAGAAACCCGAGCCAAGCTCACCGCCGCGTACTTAAAGTGCGGCTGTTTACTTACTGGGTCCCACTCGGTGATCGTCAATTCGTTTGCGGCGCGAGGTTTTGAGTCATCGTCCCAGTAGCCGTAATGGAAAGGGATGAACACGTGACCTCGAGCAATATCACCGATTCTCGCTGGACCGACGATTTTACCCCGCCGTGATTTAACTCGAACCATCTCACCGTGAGTTATTCCAAGTTCGGCTGCATCAACTGGATTGAGTTCAATGAAAACGTCAGGAGCCGCGTGATTTAGATCCGGTGAGCGGCCAGTCTTGGTGCGAGTATGAAAATGGTAGACCACCCTACCAGTGGTTAGCCAAAAGGGATAATCATCATCAACCGTTTCATAAGGCTCTTCATAGTCCGCAGCGTGAAGAAAAGCGCGGCCTTTGGGGTCGCTGGCTTTGTATTCTTCGGGAGTCCGCATTGCACCAGTTCGGAGATCATGACCATAGTCCTCACAGTAATCCGCCGCAGTGTTGAATTTACCGCCAGCATACAAACGCTCAGAGCCGTAGGGAAAATTCTCATTGCAGGGCCAACGAACGCCGCTCTGTTGACTGAGCATCTTGTAGCTCATACCGCTATAGTCACAGGGCCGACCTCGCGAACACTCTTTCCATGCTTCAAATGCGCCTTCCGCATCCTTCCATTTGATCAATGGCGCACCTTCTTTATCGCGAAAGCCCATTCGCTCCGCATAGTCCAGGAAGATGTCCAGATCGGATCGAGCCTTTCCCGGCGGGTTAACTGCTTTCTGTGAAAGATGGACCGTTCGATCCGCATTCGTGAAACAGCCAGTCTTCTCACCCCACAGCGCAGCGGGCAGGACCACGTCGGCATACTGCGCCGTCTCGGTCATGAAGGCATCCTGCACAATCACGAACAATGACGATTGTTTCAGAATTCTCCGTATCCGATTTAGTTCCGGCAACGAAACTGCAGGATTAGTCGCGCTGATCCATAACATCCGGATCGATCCTTCTTCGCAGTAGCGAAAGATTTGCATTGCATGAGTGGGAGGCGCCCAATGTGGGATCACTGCTTCGTTGACATTCCAAATCGAAGCGAGTTCCTTAATATGACTGGGATTATCCCAGTTGCGAAACCCCGGCAAATCGCCGTCCGCTCCACACTCGCGCGTGTTCTGAGCAGTCGGTTGTCCATTCATTTGGAGCACGCCGCTGCCTGGTTTACCAATCAGACCACGAATAAGGTTGAGATTATTGACCTGCACGGCAGCCGCCGTCGCCTGGTTGGATTGATACACCCCCTGCAGGACGGTCGATACCAGCGACTTTGAATCACTCAGGATTTGAGCTGCGGCTCGTAACTTATCAATGGGCACTCCTGATACTTTTTCTACTCGCTCGGGACTCCACTGCAAGACGGTATCGCGCAGGAATTCAAATCCCACGGTATGTTCGTTTATGAAGTTATTGTCGATCGCTCCGCGTTCGATAACCTGATTCAACAAACCGTTGAGCACGGCCACATTTGTTGAGACTCGGGGCGCGAGATGGACGTCGGCTTCCTTTGCCGTTGGCGTCAAACGTGGATCGATGACCACCAATTTGGGTGGTCTAGGACCACGGCGACGATCCAGAATCCGCGACCACAACACCGTCTGCACTTCTGCGACGTTGTGCCCAACACACAACAGCGCCTCTGTGAGATCGATGTCGGCATAGGATGCCGGCTGTCCATCGGTGCCAAATGATTCCTTCAGTGCCTGTCCAGCGGTGGCGGTGCAAAGTCTCGTGTTACCGTCCATATGGGGTGTTCCGAGTCCCGCCTTTCCGATGACGCCAAGTGTGTAATACTCCTCAAGAAACAATTGACCCGATGTATAGAAACCAATGGCGCTGGCTCCGTGTTTGTTGAGAACAGTGCGAGAGGTCTCAACAACTAGGCGCATCGCGTCTGGCCACGAGGCAGGAATGAATTCATCTCCTCGCCTGAGAAGCGGGGTGGTTAGTCGGTCCGGGGCGTTGTTCGCCTCCCAACCATGCAAACCTTTTGGCCCGAGCCTTCCGCGATTGACCTGGTCGTCAGCGCGTCCGCGAACTCCGACTATTCGTCCATCCTTTACGCCGATCTCCAGGCCGCACCCATTTGAGCAAAGAATACATGCGCTTTGAATCCACCGATCTGGCGCGACAAGAGTTCGTTGATCAACTTGTTCGGGCCAAACAGCGACGTGTGGCGTCCGCTCCCCCCAAATATTTTCAACGCTATCTCTTGTTTGGAACGTTCGCATCGGTTTACTTGGCCGCCTTCATCTCGAGATCAGACGCGGGAGCTCCGGTTGGTTTTAGGACCTCAAAATCGATCTCTACTGATGGTTTAATGTCAGCTTTCAGCACCGTTTTCATTTGTCGCAACGCGTTCTCGTTCTCCGCAGGATCAATTGACGCTGTGCAATCAGCTGGGACTAGTAACTGGTAGTCACGCATGTATCCATCATTCGCAGTGAACAGGACGCAGTTGTTACCTGCGAAGCCGGTCAGAATCAATGTGTGAACCCCCAGGTATTCCAACAACAGGTCTAGTGCCGTCGAGAAAAAACCGGAATGTTTGGGTTTAAGAACGAAGTAATCTTCTCCGCTTGGCGCCAAAAGCTCCGCGATTGGTCGTCCACGCACGTCATCGCGAAGACAGTGCGTGACGATTCGTTTGAAGTCTGAACGCCACCGTCCGAAGTTGTCGTTGACATAAATTACTGGCACACCAGCCTGTGAAGCGCGTTTCTTCAGGCGACTAATATTTTCAGCTGCAGGTAAGGCAAACTTCAGGAGCTCTGCGCCTCCGGGAAACTCAAGGTCATTGATCACGTCTATGAGTAAAAGTGCAACGGCGGACTTGTCAGGTGCGTTGCCGTGTAAGTCATGATTTTTCATCGCACTTAATGTCGGGTCTTATCACTGAGATCGTTAATTCAAGTTGGGCTTCATCACGATCTTGATGCATTCGTCCTTATCTTTCTTAAAGGTGCTATAACCATCGGCCGCATTGCTGAGATCGATTCGGTGAGTGATTACAAAGGAGGGATCTATTTTTCCTTCCTGAATCAGGTTCAGCAAGGGACGAAGATATTTGTGAACGTTAGTCTGGCCCATCTTGAAGGTAAGACCTTTCGAAAACGCTGCGCCGAAAGGAAACTTGTCTAGAAATCCTCCGTACACTCCCGGCACCGAAACCGTCCCACCTTTTCGGCAAACACGAATAGCCTGCCGAAGTGCATGCGAACGATCGGTAGACATATACAAAGCCGTTTTGGCGCGATCGTAAATGGCATCAACCGTGGTTCCATGCGCTTCAAGTCCTACGGCATCGATACATGAGTCGGGTCCTATGCCTCCAGTCATCTCGGTAAGTTTCTCGTAAATATCTTGATCGCTGAAGTTCAATGTTTCGGCGTTACTCTGCTCTGCCGCCATTTGGAGTCGACCAGCTACATCGTCAATCGCGATCACCCGTTCGGCGCCAAGAAGAAACGCACTTTTGATCGCGAATTGCCCCACCGGTCCACATCCCCATACTGCCACCGTGTCTCCAGGCTGGATGTTACAGTTCTCAGCTGCCATATAACCTGTCGGAAAAATATCGGATAAAAAGAGCACTTGTTCGTCATTTAAATCTTCGGGAATTGGCAATGGACCGACGTCTGCAAACGGTACTCGTACGTATTCGGCTTGTCCTCCAGCATAACCACCCATCATGTGCGAATAACCAAACAACCCTGAACCCGAGAACCCATAAACTGCTTCCGCAGTACCTGCGTTAGGATTGCTGTTGTCACAGGCTGACCATAAATCGCGATTGCAAAAGAAGCAGCTACCACAGGCAATCGTAAAGGGAACAACCACTCGATCTCCTCGTTTCAGTCTCCTGACAGAACTGCCGACTTCGACCACTTCCCCCATGAATTCATGGCCCAGGATGTCGCCCTTTTCCATTGTCGGAATGTAGCCGTCATATAGATGGAGATCGGAACCACAAATTGCGGTCGTAGTAATTTTTACGATGGCGTCTTGAGGATTTAGAATGGTGGGGTCCGGAACCGTCATCACCTCAACATTGTGCTTTCCCTGCCAACAAACTGCTTTCATGTTTTCACCTTCTATCGTTACTGACTTACCCGGTAACCTTTGTTAATGTGATGGACGATTTGCCACGTGTCCCGATAATGAATTCGAAGCATTAATATGTGCCCCCTCATCAACCCCTACTCTTAGGCGCGACACCAACTCGCCACCTAGCCAACCAGTAATCCCAGCTAAAGCAAAACCGGCAAACGATAGGACGAAACCAGCAACGCCTGGATAATGGATGTTAGGGTTGGGTTGGACTGGGGAGTCATAGCGCAGCAACCAACTAGCAGTGAACAGCAGCAAAACGAACACATTCCCAATACCATGGACCATGCCTACCGACTTGGCCCGTGTACCTGACGGAATCGCCAAATAATCGATAAGGCCAAATGGAGCAGCTACGAGGCCTCCAACCACTCCGGCCGCGATCATCCAATAAGACACAATGAGCATCGTGGGATTATTCAACACGAGATAAATGACATCGAAGATCGCGGCCATTGCCAGCATTCCAAACGGCAAGGGAACGAGCATTTGGTGAATAGGATGTCCTAAGATTTTCGCTTTGCTTTCCATGTTTTCCTTACTAAGCTCTAGCTGTTCTAGTCAAAGTGCGACCTGAAGACTGACCATCAATCGTGGCAATTTCACCCGCCTCTGCAAGTTGCTTTAGTCTGCGCAAATCTTCCTTGATCAACTGACCAGGTTCGGCACCCATCAATTGCGCCAGGCTCGCTCCCACGTTTCCTGCTGGTGGGTTGTAGTTCATCGTGACACGCACAAATGTACCGTGACCCTTCGGCGCTTTTTGGAATCGTACGGAACCAGCATTAACAACCTCTGCATTTTCCGTTGAGCGCCAGGCGATCAGTTCATTCTCGATTTCGTTGTAGATCTCGGCGTCCCATTCGACCTGAGTTCCGGCCGGTCCCCTTGCTACCCAATGAGATCGTTTTGCATCCAGAATAGTGACGGAGTCGAGATTTCTCATGAATAGAGGAAGGTTCGTGAAGTCACGCCAGAATGAGAAGAGTTCTGCAGGCGACTTGTCGATTGAAATCGATTTTTCAATGTGAACATCACGGGCTACTGAAGCACCGTCGTTTTTCATAAGTGCTCTTGCCGCCGCGTATGCTAAACCCGCTCCAGCCAAGACCACTGTTCCAGTTAAGAGATGTCGTTTCGAAACTCGCAGACCCAAACTAGGTTTATCACTCGGAACTTCTTCGGATCCATCTATCATTTCCTGTGTCAAAGGTGTTTCGTTCATAAAACTCCCCTTTAGTTTTTTGATACAGACAAATAAGGGAACGCGAGCCGGCTCATCGGAGCCGACCCACATTCCCTTTGAGTTACGTTTATTAGCTTTGACCTTGACGGCCGCCGCCTTGCTTATTGCCTTTATCGCCTTGCTGGCTACCCGCCTGCTTACCTCCGCCTTGACTGCCACCCTGTTGACTGCCACCTTGTTGGCCGCCACCTTTTTGGCCGCCTGCCTGCTTACTACCACCTTGGTTTGATTTACGATCTTGCTCCATGTTTACCTCCCCTTGTTCGTTCTATTTATTGATACCGCGGTCGTTCAAGACTCAAGAAGTGTATTGACTTCTGCATCCTTTCAGAACGTTTTGCGGCTGTGCATTTTTATTGGCAATAAAAGTGCCATAGTCTTTGAACCTGCGCAGATTTTTTAGTATCAACATCGCAATGAAAACTATACCGGCGGAATACTACCTTTGGAATTAACTCCTCTCGCGCGCAAGCTCTCTCACCTTCATCAACGCGTCGCCATCTATCGTCCCTTCCCCGTTAAGCCACTCAACGATCTCCTCGCTCGAGCGCCCCAGGGACAGGGCAAGCTTTTCATTACTGGAATCAAACACATCATCACGTAACCGTAGCAGGACTCGCGCTGCTTCTGATTGAGAAGTTCCGCGATCGTCAATCTGAGGCTCCGAGTAGTCGTACGAACTTGCAACTACGCGCTCGTCCAAAGCTCCGAGTTCCTGATTCTCCAAACTTGACATGTTGCTTCCATTCTCGTCATTCATAGGTAGAATCTCCTTATTGTCTAATTCTCTTTGGCATTTCTTATGCAAGTACCAGACCGTCAGCGACACGATGCTGATTTAGCAAGCGCAATCAAGCCAGTGATAATGTTCCCTATGAGCGCTGCACTCCACCAATCGATTTGTATATCCGAAGTCAGACAGTTTCACTTTTTCGTGTACAAGACTCATACAAAACTCCCGTAACGATTTTAGCTTCTTACTTGTTTGGAGATGAGAGACGGCGACGAGGCGATGGCTCAGTTCTGTGGTTAATCCATAGGCCAAATGTGAAGCCAACTCATATCCATCGATCGAAGCCGGAGATTCCTCTAGAGGGGACAAGTAGTCAAAAGGAATGCGCGGTTGTAGGCGACAGTTAGATCTTCTCAGGTGGAAGATCTGTATTAGCCGGGCCGTTGATAACCACACCAAGGGCATCAAAACGCGAACCATGACAGGGGCAATCCCACGTCTTCTCTACACCGTTCCAAGTAACGATGCAGCCAAGATGAACGCAAACCGCGGACATACTGTGCGCGGTGCCGTCGTCATCGCGATAAACTGCCACCTTTGTCAGACCACTTCTTATAACAGCGCCCTGCCCTAATTCGATGTCGTCTACAGAATCAACTTCACCAGCTGTCAGGACATCTGTGTACTGAGCGGCTACATTCAGGTTCTCTTTCACAAAGTCTTTCGCTGCTGAGAGAGTTTTGCGCGATGGATCATAGAGATCGGCCCATGGATTCGTCTGTCCAGTAATAAGGTCCGTGAGTAACATTCCCGCAATAGTCCCGTGAGTCATCCCCATTCCGGAATCGCCAGTAGCAATAAAGATATTTTTATCTCCGGGATTGCGTCCAATGAAGGCAAGACTATCAACCGGTTCCATGACCTGCCCGGACCAACGGAACTCAACTTCTTCAATCGGAAAACGATTGCGCGTCCACTGTTCGAGTTTTCCAAAGCGCTGACTTCCATCATGCTTTTGGCCCGTCTTATGGTCTTCGCCGCCGACAATCAAAATGTCATAGTCTTCACGTTTTTCCAGCCGAACATAATGGTAGGGTTTAGACAAATCCTGCGGAGCGTCCCACAGCAGTATCGCAGGAATTGATCCGCTCTTCACGCGAGCCCCAATGACATATGTGGTGTAGGGTGCCTGTTTAGTGTGCATCGCCACCAGATCATTGACCGGACAATTCGTTGCGACGACTATCGCATCCGCCACAACCGTGTGACCATTCGTGGTCCTGACCCTTCCTTCCTCGATCTCGGCAGCGTGTGCACCAATAAAAATGTGTCCTCCCTCACGCTTAATTCGTTCGGCCAAGCCTGTAAGATATTTCAACGGATGAAACTGAGCCTGGCGAGGAAAATGCAAGCATGGCCCACTATCAAAACTCTTCAATGGCGCACGTTCAAGGCGACGGACACTGACCAAACCCGCTCGATGTGCCGCCGGCAACTCATCATCCAGAACCTTCAATGTCCCATCTGGAGGAATGAAGAGATAACCATCAACTCGCTCGAATTCACAATCGATTCCCTCGGCCCGAACGATCTCTTCTACAAGATCAATTGCGGCCGTGTGACTTTCTGCCGCCAGGCGTGACCCTTCTTCACCAAACAAACGTTCGAGCTCATAGAAACGATCGTCAAGTGCATTGGTTAAGTGTGCCGTAGTTCGAGCCGTCATACCGCCGCCGATTGGTCCGTCATCCAGTACGACGACGTCCTTACCCTCTTTCGCAAGCAAAAATGCAGTCGTCAATCCCGCAATGCCTGCGCCAATGATGCAGACATCTGCTTCGACATTTTTCTGCAGCGTCGATTCCGAAGGCATGTCAGCAGTTGCAGCCCAAATCGAAATAGTAGTCCCTGAAGTCGGTTGCATGATTCTTACCTCTCAAAATTGAAAATCGGGCAGATAGACCTTTGAATCAGTTGCTAGTTCTTCTGCTCACTCGTTCCAATGGGTTCCTAATTCAGGGGGTAACTAAGGAAGACACTCGGAGGAAAACTTTGGGGTGTTAGCCAATTCAGAGTGATCGAGTATCCCAGCTTGTGACGAGAATATCAAACCATCGAATCACTGAGAAGAAACACGCGAGCGCAGTGAGTTGCGTGACAAGCTATGCGAAACTTTCTTCATTGCTTTATCCCCTTTACCGCGGCGAGAGCTCGTGGCGGATGATTCAAGAGTACTTCTTCGTTTTGAGCAATGCCTTGCTATCGAAGCAACTATTTCAACCAAAGATGCACCTACCTGTGGGTCGGAAGGCGAATGGCAAAAG
>JBKPQV010000102.1:0-6630 GCA_046734235.1 Acidobacteriota bacterium | reverse complement strand
CCAAAAAGAAATCGTGAGCCACGAGTTAACGCAAAATGAGTTAACGACTAGTGATGAAGATCAGATGCCTTCATGGCGGGAGGTTTTCCTTTACTTCCTGATATTGGGCTTCATAAATATCGGCGGGCCAGTCGCGCAAATTACGATGATGTATAACCACCTGGTAGAACGTAGACGCTGGCTTTCAGAGGATCGGTTCCTGCGAATCATGGCGTTCTGTCACATGCTTCCGGGTCCCGAAGCACTGCAACTCGCAATCTACGTAGGCTATTTGAAAAGAAAAATCATCGGCGGAATTCTCGCTGGCCTCACCTTTATTTTGCCTGGTGCGGTAGCAATCATAATAATGAGCTGGCTCTATGTGAGGTATGGAAGTCTTCCTCAAGTAAACAATGCTCTCTACGTCTTGAAACCAGCGGTGCTCGGGATCATCTGCGCAGGCATCCTTAAATTAGGTCGCGCCTCAATACAAAACTTATCCCTCGCCGCATTACTCATCGCTGCCTTTGTCTGCATGCGATTTGCGGGCGTCAATTTCCTCGTCATCATTCTTCTGGCAGGGTTGATCAATTCTTTGATCGTTAAGGGTTGGCCCAAACTCTGGCATGGGCGCACAACTCATTTGAGCGTGATTGGTTTGATCGTTTTGTCGATTACTGATTCTCGTTGGCTGCAAATGGCCTGGCTATTCTTAAAGACTGGTTTGTTTAGTTTTGGTGGCGCCTACGCATCCATTGTCTTTCTGGAACGGGGAGCAGTTCAACAACATCATTGGCTTACTAGTAACCAGTTACTGGACGGCGTGGCGCTTAGCGTTGCGACTCCCGGTCCGTTCATGCTCTTCACTACGTTCACAGGTTTTTTAGCAGGTGGATTAAGGGGAGCAATCATCGCAACGTTCTTTGTCTTTCTGCCGTCGTTTGTATTTGTGTTGACCGGAGCTCGTTACATTGAGATGGTGCGTCACAATCAGTGGCTGCAGGCGTTTCTCGCAGGGGCTAGCGCTGCGGTAGTGGGCATAATCATTGTGGTCACGCTCGATCTAGTTCCCTCGGCGCTGGTTGACAAACCAACAATAGCAATCGCTTTAGCATCATTCATCGTCACCGCCATTTTGAAGGTGGATGTCGCGAAAGTAGCAATTGGAGCGATGAGTCTTGGCATCGTTTATGCCCTGATAATGCGATGAACCAAGCCGCAACCATAAAACGAGTTGTCAGCCTACAAACGCGCTTGGCGAATTACCTCAGTCTTGATCGGAATGTCGGTATTGCTTCGCTGGCTGTCTTTTTGATCGGATTCGGTGAGGAGTTGTGGCGAAAGTTTCTTCCAAAATACCTGGAGGCGTTAGGAGCTACTACACCGATTATTGGGCTCTTTGGCACAACCGAAACGTTCCTGGATTCGATTTACCAGTATCCCGGTGGTTGGATTGCTGATCGCGCCGGACGCCGCATCGCGTTTCTTATCTTCATCGGCCTCGCTTCTCTTGGTTACTGTATTTTTCTATTCAGTCGATATTGGCCTCTGCTCTTTATTGGACTTGCCTTCGTGATGGCCTGGCAAAGCATGGCGTCGCCTGCGATTTTTGCCCTTATCGGCGACGCTTTACCCAGGCATCGTAGGGCTATGGGCTTCACTTTGCAATCAATTCTCAAGCGTGTACCCGTTGTAGTCGCGCCCATTGTTGGCAGTCTCTTGATCGTATCTCAGGGCATATTAAACGGAGCGCACACTGGTCTTGTCATCACGCTTGCCCTGGCAGCCATCGCCTTTCTACTGACTCTGAACATCAACATACCGGTGAAGCCGACAGACGCAATCAATCTTCGCAGCGTATGGCGATCGTTTCACACCGCGCTAAAACGATTACTAGTTTCAGACATCATTATTCGAACATGCGAAGGACTTACTGGTGTACTGACGATTCTTTACGTCACCAATGTTCAGCATTTTGGTCTGGCCCAATATGGAACGTTAATATCAATCCAGATGATTACCTCTATTCTGATTTATCTTCCAGCAGGCAAGCTCGCCGATCGATTTGGTCGTAAACCGTTTGTGATAATGACGTTTGTTTGTTTCGCACTGTTTCCGCTGGCAATCGTATTATCCTCCAGTTTTGTAATGCTGATTGGTAGTTTTGTAATTGCCGGCTTGCGAGAGACCGGGGAACCCGCACGAAAAGCGATGATCGTTGACTTTGCAGCCGAAGGGATTCGCGCTCGCTCTGTTGGTCTTTACTACCTCATCCGAAGTCTTTCGATAACACCAGCCGCACTAATTGGTGGAGTCCTCTGGAAAGTTAACCCAGTCGTGCCATTCGTAACCGCAAGTGTCATCGGAATACTTGGCACCATAGTGTTTGCTCTAACCGTTGAAGAACAATATGCAGGCTAAGAAGATGGGAGAAGAAGTGACTAACCAAAGGACGTTGTTGATTAGCAACTCGACACTTTACGGCAGCGGCTATCTCGATCATGTCGCCTCTGAAATTGCTGATTTTCTCGGTGGTGTGTCAGGTGTGCTCTTTGTACCATTCGCGCTTTACGATAAAGATACTTATGCAAACAACGCGAGCGAGCGCTTTAAGAAGATGGGCTACGGTCTCAAATCGCTGCATACCGCCAACGATCCCAAACAAGCTGTGAAAGACGCTGAAGCAATCTTCATCGGCGGTGGCAACACCTTCAGACTATTAAAGGCGCTTTACGATGCGGATGTACTACTAACGATTCGTGAGCGTGTTGCCGCTGGAATACCTTACGTCGGATCGAGTGCCGGTTCAAACGTTGCTGGTCCAACAATCAAAACCACAAAAGACATGCCAATTGTCCAGCCGCCGTCCTTCAACGCTCTTGGTTTGGTTCCTTTTCAGATCAGTCCACATTTTCAGGATCCAGATCCCAATTCAACCCACATGGGAGAAACACAGGAAGAGCGAATCATCCAGTTTCTTGAAGAGAATGATTTGCCTGTGGTGGGAATGCGGGAGGGGGCTTTAGTTAGAACAGAAAACGGCATTCATCAGCTGAAGGGCTCAACAGGCGCGCGAATTTTCCGGAGAGCACACGACCCTGTGGAAACACAGCCAGGCGAAACGTTGAATCGTTTTTTTGAAGACTGATAGTTCGGCGAAATAGGTCCAATAGGTCCAATAGGTCCTATCATTTCAGCGAAAATCATGACCAAGCCTGAAGGCACCCTCCTTTTAACCGGCCGCGATGTTGCGGCACTCCTAACAATCGAAGAATGCATGGATGCCGTTGAGAACGCCTTCAGGCTCTACGCGGAAGGGTGCACTCAACCACCGGGCCTCCTTGGAGTCCATGTTACGAACGGTGGCTTCCACATCAAGGCGGGGACGCTCAACCTGGCACGTCACTACTTTGCCGCAAAGGTCAACGCAAATTTTCCAAACAACACAAAGCAATTTGATTTGCCTACAATCCAGGGAGTTGTGATTTTGTGTGACGCAGAAAACGGTTACCCGTTATCGGTGATGGACTCGATCGAAATCACGATACAGCGAACTGGCGCAGCTACCGGAATCGCAGCGAAATATCTCGCGAGGAATGATTCGAAGACCGCCACAATCTGTGGGTGTGGCAACCAGGGACGAATTTCTTTGCGCGCTCTCTCAAAGGTATTGAAGTTAAGAACGACCTGGGTGTACGACATGGATCATTCGCGAGCGAACAAGTTCGCGAAAGAAATGTCGGATGAATTGAGCATCGAAGTCATACCCGTTTATGATCTGAAGCCGTCGGCGCTTCAAAGTGCTGTTTGGGTTACTTGTACAACATCGACGCAAGCCTTTTTGCGAGCCGAATACGTTGCTCCGGGCGCATTCGTTGCGGCAGTTGGAGCTGATAATCCGGAGAAACAAGAACTGGAGCCGACACTGCTAAGTGCAAATAAAGTTGTCGTTGATATCCTCGAGCAAGCTGCGACAATTGGCGAGCTGCACCATGCGCTTGATGTTGGAATCATGGAAGGCAAAGACGTTTATGCCGAACTTGGGGAAGTAATTGCTGGTTTAAAACCTGGCAGGGTTTCCGATGAAGAGATCACCGTTTTTGACTCTACTGGCATGGCTTTGCAAGACGTCGTCACCGCTGCTCTGGTTTATGAAAAGGCACTGAATCAAGGCGCAGGCACACAGATAAAGTTTAATTAGTGGAGGAATTATGAACATCATCTCTAGAAGAGACGCTCTAGCAAGAATGGCAACCGGTAGTGCAGGAGTCGCGCTGAGCTTCAATGGCAGCGCAAACGCCTTTAATGAAAGTAACGCACTAGCAACAACGCTGGCTTTCCGCGGTCAACACCAGCCTCAGCCTTTGCGATTCAACCCAGGAAAACTAAAAGGTTTATCTGAAAAGTTAATTCAGTCGCACTGGGAGAACAATTACAGCGGAGCAGTAAAAGCATTGAATGCGGTCGAACAACGCCTTGCCGCGATGCTCGCCGATAAGGAGTTGCCGCCGTATGTCTATGGTGATCTGAAGCGTGAAGAACTCGTGCGTACTGGATCGGTTGTGCTTCACGAAAACTACTTCGCCAACCTCGGCGGCGATGGAAAGGCGAGCGGCAAGATCGTAGATCTCTTAAAAGATTGGTTTGGCAGTTTTGAACAATGGGAATTGGAATTCAAGAAGACTGCCAATGCTCTTGGTGGTGGGTCGGGCTGGGCCATTCTTTCCTACAACATCCACACAAAGGAAGTTCATAACTACTGGGCCTGGGATCACATGCACAATGCTCCACTCGGTTACCCGCTTCTGGTTCTGGATATGTACGAGCATGCCTATCACATGGATTATGGCGCGGCTGCAGCGAAATACATTGATGCTTTTATGCAAAATGTTAATTGGGATGAAGTCAATCGAAGACTAGATGAATTGCCGGTGCGGAAGTAATCGTCCCGGTCAGGAGGTAGGGCATGGAACTTTTTTCTAATGAACAAATGCGGCTGATTCTGCTCGTCGCAATCTGTGCACTCATCTGGTCGTTGGAATCAGCGATTCCCCTTTTCCAATCGCAAAAAAATCGGGTACGTCATGCGTTGCCAAATGTCGCGCTTACAATAATTTTGGTTCTGACGAACCTGGCTCTCTCGTTCACCACTGCCTACATGTGCAATATCAGCTCTCAGTACCAAATCGGCCTATTTTTCCTTGTCGGAGCGTCCGGATGGATCGTCGCGCTTTTCGGAATTATTGTTTTAGATCTCTTTGCCTATTTTGCACATGTCCTGTTACATAAATCCTGGCTTGGCTGGCAGTTTCATCGAGTCCATCATTCCGATGGCTTGGTCGATGTAAGTACTGCGTTCCGACAGCATCCAGGTGAAACGATTTGGAGAATACTTTGGCGTCTTGCAGCGATCTTGATTTTTGGTATCCCGCTATCGGTTGCCGTTCTTTACGTCCTCCTGTCGGGTATTCATGCGCTCCTGGAACATGCGAATGTCCGAATGCCGCGAACGCTTGATCAATCGTTAAGGCTGCTACTCGTAACACCGCATATGCACAAAGTGCATCACTCACGTGATCAGATCGAGACTGATTCCAACTACTCAAACATCTTTTCAATTTGGGATAGATTGTTTGGCACATACACACGGGAAGCAAATGTCCAAAAACTAAACTATGGATTGGATGGATTTGATGTGAGTGAAAAACAAACGTTGACAGGTTTACTGAAAATGCCGTTTGTTTCGTGAGATATATGCACTCAAAAGGATTCAAATGTTCGAAATTATCGATCTGAGTCAGGAAATTTTTACAGGTATGCCGGTGTTCCCCAGCTTGCCTGAAGTGAAGATCAGTGTTCATCAATCATTCGAACAGCTCGACAGGATCACCGACAGTGATGTGATATCACCCGCTGTTAACTTGCTCGAATTTGGCGAACATACAGGCTCCCACGTTGACGCGCTCAATCACATGGGCCGTGAGTTTCGGGGCCAGTCGATCGACACGATGCCCCTTACAATGTTTTACACAGAAGCTTTCTGTTTAGATTTCTCAGCAAAGGGACTACGAGAATTAATCGAAATTGACGATCTAGAGAAAGCACTTTCAGAGGCGAAACAAGAGATTCGCGACGGAGATACTGTTCTTATTTACACCGATCATTATCGCCGCGCATACACTACTGAGAACTGGCACAATGGACCAGGACTAAGTGCTGAAGCGGCAAGATGGTTGGGTGAGCAAGGCATCGCTGCCTTTGGCGTTGAGATGTCCTCACCAGGTGTGCGTGGTGTTTCGAACAAACAAGTTCATTACATTTGTGGGGAACTAGGATTTACCCACTACGAGAACCTGATTAACCTGCATTTGTTGATTGGTCGCGGTCGCTTTCGCTTTATTGGCTTGCCTTTGAAGATTCGCGGCGGCACCGGTTCACCCGTCCGCGCTGTTGCAGTGTTTGAAAGTTAACCCAATCAGTAATTCGGGTTGAAAAGCACGTGCATAGTGTTTCAGTCACGCTTTGCACAAAAAATCAGATACCACCTGCTTCAGCAGCGTGGAGTCTCAACTTTTCGCTACAGACAGGATTACAAGATTGACAAGATACCACCTGCTTTAGCAGCGTGGAGTTTCAACTTCTCGCTACAGA
>JBKPQV010000101.1:0-5770 GCA_046734235.1 Acidobacteriota bacterium | reverse complement strand
AAAAAGTCTCGGTGGCTTTCCCGCGCTTTCTGGTTCAGGCGGTTTTCTCTTGAAGGATGTTGTCCTCCTGGGAGCGGCTTTGTTCACATTGGGCGAATCGATTGCCAGTTCAAAAACAACTAGTTGAGATCGATACATGGCAGCCGCATCAATGATTCTTGAGGAACACCTCGTTTCGCCGAAGCGGTATAGCGTGACTGCGGCGTACTTTGCCTCTTTCATCGCGCTTGGCCTGACAACTGGCTCACTTGGACCCACGTTGCCAGCACTGGCAAGCCAAACAAATTCCTCTCTCAGTGTGATCAGTTACGTGTTTACATTTCGATCGCTCGGGTATGTCTTTGGCGCACTTCGCGGCGGTCGGTTGTTCGATCGCCACCCGGGAAACAGAGCCATGGCGTGGTTGATGTTGGCGGCGGTGGTTTCTGTTGCAGTTGTGCCGTTAGCAAAGTTGCAGTGGTTGTTGTTTGCCGTGATGTTTGTGCTTGGTGCTGTGGAAGCCGGTATTGACGTCGGAGCAAATACACTATTGGTTCGCGTTCATCAGGCGCGGGTGGCGCCTTACATGAGTGCAATGCACGCTTGCTTTGGCATTGGCGCGTTGACGGCACCTCTTATCGTTGCGCGTGTAGTCGCGTCGAACCATTCGCCAATGTTCAGCTACTTTGTTCTTGCCGTTATCGTGTTGCTTGTTTTTGTATGGATATCCAATTTCAGAAGTTCGACTATTGAGAAGAGTTCAAAGAATGATAGCTCGCAATGTTCTCTGGTTGTTTTGTTATTCCTGGCAAGCTTTCTGTTCTTGTATGTGGGTGCCGAGGTAGGTTTTGCAGGCTGGATCTTTTCCTTTGCGATTGAAACGAAACTCGGTTCAACAAGTACGGCTGCTTATCTAACTTCCTTGTTTTGGGCAAGCCTGACAGCAGGGAGAATCTTGATGATTCCAGTCGTGGCGCGTTTCAAGGTGAGTAGGATCGTTGGGATAAGCCTTTCCATCGCGCTATTAAGCCTCGTGGCCATGTATTTTCTTTCAAGTTCGATCGTCTCAGTCACAGTTGCGACGGCAACACTCGGGGTGTCGATGGCGTCGATATTTCCGGCAACGCTCTCTTTTGCGCGCCAACGACTCAACTTAACTGGAAATGTAACCGGATGGTTTGTGGTCGGCGCGAGTTTGGGAGCGACGTCGTTGCCTTTATTAATTGGTCAGCTATTCACTACCGTTGGGCCAACAGCGACTATATATATTCCGCTGTTCGCGCTCCTGGTTGCGAGTGCTGTGTGGCAAATACTTCAGTCAGTGACCCTCAACAAAGGGTTGGAAGAGTTATGAGTGAAAAAAAACGTCAACGCGTGGTGATTCTCGGTGGAGGATTTGGAGGCATCTACACTGCCATGTACCTCGAGCAGGCACTGCGACGGCGCGACGACTTCGAGATCGTTTTGATAAACAAGGAAAACTACTTTGTCTTTCAACCTTTGTTAGCCGAAGTCATTTCCGGCGGCATTCGTCTCCTCGACACTGTGAGTCCTATTCGTCGCATGTTGCCGCGAACTTCGCTTCACGTTCGTGAAGTTGAATCGATCGATACTGAGACCAGGACTATTAAGACTGCGCCAGGGTTCAATCTTCATCCGCGCATGATTTCTTATGATCATCTGGTGCTCGCGCTTGGTAATGTGACGGACTTTCGTGGACTAAGAGGTCTACCTGAACACGCGATACCTTTTAAGAACCTGAGTGACGCACTCTACATCCGCAATCATCTGATCCACGTTCTCGAAGAGGCTGCAGTTGAAGAGCGCAATTCAGAACTTCGAAAACAACTTCTTACGTTTGTCGTAGCAGGTGGTGGCTTTTCAGGCGTGGAAGTAGTTGCAGAATTAAATGACTTCATACGCCGTGTAATCAAAAACTATCCTCAGATTGATGAGCAAGAAATAAAGGTGGTGCTGTTGCACGCCCTCGATCGGATCCTGCCGGAACTCGACGAGAAGTTAGCAGTATACGCGCAGAAGATCCTGGCAAAACGAGGCGTCGATGTTCGCTTAAATACGAGATTGGCGGCAGCAACAGGTGTTGAAGCTCTACTCGATGGAGGAGGCCGTATTTCCACGCGAACTTTGATCTCTACCGTCCCGTCTTCGCCAAATCCGCTTATTGATTCACTGTCGTTACCGAAAGAAAGAGGAAAACTCAAAGTCGATTCAACATTAATAGTTCAGTCCACAGACAATGTGTGGGCACTGGGTGACTGCGCACTAGTACCAATGAAAGACGGAGGGGTATGTCCACCGACCGCGCAGTTTGCAATCAGGCAAGCAAAGACAGCTGCAGACAATATCGTTGCTTCAATTCGAGGTGATGAGAGTCGAAAGCAGTTTCACTTCAGGGAGCTCGGTAAGCTCGGGGCTCTCGGACATCGTTCGGCAGTTGCCCAGGTGTTTGGTATCAACTTGTCAGGATTTTTAGCGTGGTTTATGTGGCGCACTATTTACCTGATGAAACTTCCGGGCTGGGGACGAAAGCTTAAAGTTGCAGCGTCATGGACGTTTGATCTCTTTCTGCAACCGGAGTTGGTCCAGTTGAAGTTAACAAATTCGCAAGGGGTTGCACATGAGCACTTCGAACCCGGGCAGGAAGTATTTCACCAGGGCGATGTCGGTGACCGGATCTACATCATCACGAGCGGTAAGGCTGAAGTGCTGAGACATGAGGTGGGCAGAGAAATTAGTTTGGCCCGACTCAGTGCCGGAGAGTATTTTGGTGAGATGGCGTTGCTAAATCAGACAACTCGTAATGCAAGTGTTCGTTGTGTTGAAGCAATGGATGTTTTGAGTATTCCAAAGCGAGATTTTAGTGCGCTGGCAGCGACGTTACCGACTATGCGGGAGAATTTGGAGAAGGTGATGGCCTCGCGAAGGAGTGCGACCCAGGTTGCGACATCGGGTGCATAAACAGGTATTAAAATGAATGTGCCGATTAGGTGTGTGAGTAAAAGAATGCAACACACGCACAAGCGATACAACAGAAACTGCCAGGTGTCAGGTTTACCGCAGTAGGAGTGAAATGTTTACAGCATTGTGACCCATTGATTTCCGCGCTCTGGAGGAGTGCCATTTGTCGAGCTGTTCATCGCTACGTTTGTGGTTCGCGCCCGAAAGAATCATTGGAAAATTTTCCACGCTGACATTCTTCTCCCCTCACGACACATGGCGCCCCTTCGGAGCGCGACTTTGATACGCGTTGGTAGCTATAGACATGTCAATCCTCCGAAGCCCAACACCGTCCGTAAAATATTCTTCAAAAACCTTGTAAGGACTGCCTCACTCCCTCGACTAACCATCAGAAGCATTTAGTAGTCGCTTCCCAAATCAAAATTGAATAATGGACCAACGAAAGCAGCAGTGTGTCCCTGCAGATAGTGGAGCAAGCAGATGAAGAACAGCAATCATTACGACGTAATCATCATCGGAACGGGCGCAGGCGGTGGAACGCTGGCCTACAAATTAGCTCCCTCGGGAAAGAAGATTCTTTTGCTCGAACGAGGCGACTACGTGCCTCGCGAGAAAGATAACTGGAGCACGAAAGCGGTAAACCTGGAAGGAAAGTACAACACCAAAGAGACATGGTATGACGCAGGAGGCGGAACCCTGCATCCACACACGAATTATTTCGTTGGCGGCAATACCAAGTTCTATGGTTCAGCTTTGTTTCGCCTCCGCGAGCGCGATTTCAATGAACTGCGTCATCACGGTGGAACTTCACCGGCATGGCCCATTAGCTACGACGAACTGGAGCCCTACTACACGCAAGCCGAACATCTCTACCAGGTTCACGGAAACCGAGGGGAGGATCCAACCGATCCTAAGGCAAGTGCTCCTTATCGCTATCCAGCCGTCAGTCACGAACAACGAATTCAACATCTTTCAGACGATCTTGAGCGAGCTGGATTAAGACCGTTCCATGTCCCGTTGGGCATAAAGATCGACGAAAAAAATCCGCGCACGAGTCCGTGCATCCGCTGCAATACTTGTGATGGTCATCCGTGCCTGATCGGTGCGAAATCCGACGCACAAACCATTTGTATTGATCCAGCCCTTCAATACGACAACGTTGATCTAATAACCAACGCAAAAGTAGTTCGGCTAGATACCGACTCATCAGGTCGCGAGGTTTCGAGTGTTGTTGTCGAAAGAAATGGAAATCAGGAGGAGTATTCCGGAGCGATAGTGGTCGTTTCGTGTGGCGCTGTGAACTCAGCTGCGTTGTTGCTTCGTTCAGCCAACGATAAACATCCAAATGGACTGGCAAATGATTCCGATGTTGTTGGCCGACATTACATGGGCCACATCAATTCGATCATGATGGCGCTTTCCAAGTGTCCAAATCCGACTGTTTTCCAAAAAACACTCGCGATCAATGATTTCTACTTCGGCTCGAAAGATTGGGATTTTCCGATGGGCCACATCTCGTTTGTCGGAAAACTCGACGCAGACACCTTGAAAGCTGGAGCGCCGGCTATTGCTCCTGGATGGACTCTGGAATTGATGGCGAAACATTCGCTCGACTTCTGGCTGACATCTGAAGATCTGCCGGATCCTGAAAATCGTGTGACCGTAAATCGTGATGGGCAGATCATGCTTAGTTACAAACTCAATAACGTCGAAGGTCACAACCGACTGCAGGGAAAGTTAAAAGAGGTAATGAAGCAGACTAACTGCGATGTTCATGGTCACGAATGTCACCAGGGACTATTCGCGAGAAATCTGTACGTAGGCCAGAGACTTCCTTTGGCAGCAGTCGCTCACCAAAACGGGACGATTCGTTTTGGCGACGACCCAAAGTCATCAGCTCTTAATCGATTCTGCCGGGCTCATGAAGTGGACAATCTCTATGTTGTTGACGCGAGTTTCTTCCCGTCGAGTGGGGCGGTGAATCCGGCTTTGACAATTATGGCCAACGCGCTGCGTGTTGGTGATCACTTGTTAGAAAGACTTGGGTAATCAGGAGCAGGGGCAGTCGGCAGGAGCAGGTGCAGGAGAAGGAGTTAACCATGAAGACACAATTGTTTATTCAAAGGCTGATTCAAGTATTCGCGAAACCAAATGGTAGCGGTAGCAGTCGAATTTCGGCTCCTGCTCTAGCCTCTTTCATTCTTGTTTTCATATTACTTCTTACCTTACAGGTCCCGCCTACGGACGCGCGTGCTTACGAATTTAGTGCGCGCGTCCCCCTCCTTTCCGTTTCGGCAACAACGGTTACAAAGGTTGGATCAATTGGCATGACTGTGTCTGACATGGACAGATCGATCGAGTTCTATTCAAAGATTCTTTCATTTGAAAAAGTCTCAGATGTCGAAGTCACTGGCTACGATTATGAGCGGCTTCAAGGCGTCTTTGGTGTGCGTATGCGTGTTGTACTGATGCGCCTCGGTGATGAGTTTATTGAGTTGACTGAGTATTTGGCGCCAAAAGGTCGACCCCTTCCCGTTGATTCGCGCAGCAATGATCGTTGGTTCCAGCACATAGCGATCATTACCAGCGACATGGACAAGGCATACACGTGGTTGCGTCAGAACAAGGTTGAACACGCTTCCACAGGACCGCAACGATTGCCGGATTGGAATAAGAACGCAGGCGGCATCAAGGCGTTTTACTTCAAGGACCCTGATAAACATGCGTTAGAGATACTCCAGTTTCCAGCGGGCAAAGGGGCAGAGAAGTGGCAGAGTGTCAAAAGTCTTTTCCTGGGAATCGATCACACGGC
>JBKPQV010000100.1:0-3821 GCA_046734235.1 Acidobacteriota bacterium | reverse complement strand
GCAATGAGCGTGGTCTCCGCCCGGAGCGAGTGGAGCACGATAATCGCCAAAGTGAAACTCAGCTTCGGCCTCCGACAAAGCATACACATCGAAGCCATATGCATCGAGATAGTCTGCCAAATCATCGGGGGAAAGAAGATAAACGGCAGGCGAGTAACCCGCTTCAACACGAATTTCTAGCAGGCGCTCGATTACTTCAAGTGGTGCAAAGCAGCTAACAGGATCTCTGTATGTTGCCATAGTTCCAGCGCCTTTCTCTTTCAAATTGGAAACGGTTTAAAATTTCTCAACCGAATTCCTTGTCAATCGCTTACTTTGATGTACGCAACAGCTTGATAGTTTGTTCTCCAGTGAAGGAATCTTTTACAAGCGTTAACATTCATCCGAAAATTTGACGCGCTAACACTAAAAATAGTTCCAGAAAAAATGAGTACAGAACAACAATCTCCACTAAACACGCCACCTCAAGGACCACCTCCGCCAAACTTCATCACAGTGTTGCGTGAGATGTTAAAAACATCTGACAAAGTCAGCGATTTGATCTTTAGTCCAGGACGACCGCCACAGGTGGAATTGGCTGGAAAACTGGTCCCAGTACCCATCAACGGTTTGGAAAAACTGACGCCAGCGCATACGGCTGGAATTGCTAAGCTCATTATTGGTAATCAGCCGGCGCCAGCGGAAAGCCTGGAGAAAACTGGTTCGGCTGACCTGTCTTTTAGCGCGCCAGGAGAAGCACGTTTTAGAGTAAACATTTTTAAGCAGCGTGGCTCGCACGCAATTGTGATGCGTGTGATTCCTATGAAGACTCCGCAGTTCAAGGATTTCAATCTTCCGGAACAGTTGATGGAAATTGCGGATATCAAGAACGGAATAGTGTTGGTAACCGGCCCAACGGGAAGCGGGAAGAGCTCCACGTTGGCTGCGGTTATCGACCTGATTAACGAAACGCATTACTACCACATCGTCACCATCGAAGACCCGATCGAGTTTTTGCACAATCACAAAAACTCAACGATCCACCAGCGAGAGCTCCATTCGGATACCCCGAGCTTTTCCATTGCGTTGCGCGCCGCGTTAAGACAGGCACCCAAAGTGATTTTGGTCGGCGAGATGCGCGACAAGGAAACAATCGAGGTAGCTTTGGAAGCTGCCGAGACCGGACACCTGGTCCTATCCACGCTTCATACGATCGATGCTTCAAAAACCGTCGACCGCATAATCGGCGTATTTCCTAAGAACGAGGAACGCGTAATTCGCACCCGCATCGCTCAGTCGTTTCGGTTCATAGTTTCGCAACGATTAATTCCTCGAGCGGATGGCAACGGACGAATCGCCGCCATCGAAATCCTGAAATCAACCATGCGCACTAGAGAGTACATCGAGAAAGGCGAAACAGAAGGTAAATCACTCATCGACGCGATGGAGCAGGGAGACCAGGACGGAATGCAGACCTTCGATGGCGTGATCGAAAAATTCATTCGCGATGGAATACTGACTCCCGAGGGTGCGATGCCTTATGCGTCGAACGCAAATAATCTGTTGCTGAAAATCAGTGACTTGGCTGGTGCTCCACCTCCCGTCCAGCCAGCTGAGCCGGCGAAGGACGAAGGTTCAATGCTTGATTTGATCGAAAGGTGACGACCTGACGCAGTCTCCCTGGTTTGCTATCATTTCCCAGCTCGAGTAGGTTTTCTCTATGTTTTTGAACGTGCGCAGGCTTTTATTCAGCCTGATTATTCTGCCAGGGGTTTTTCTCTCCTTAAACTCAAGCTCAGGCAAGTCTTTCGACGACGAGATTCGTATCGATATTCCCGCTGGTGGGCGTGTGCATGTCGAGAATCGATTCGGTGATGTTTCTGCCGAAGTCTGGGATCAGCCATTTGTTTCAGTTGCCGCAGTAGTGACAAATCTGGGGCCTGGGGTACTAACACGATCACCCATCCTGATCGACAACAAGGGCAAGTATCTTTCGATCTCAGCCTTCAAAATTCCTGCCAATTCGACCGCCACAATCGATCTAAAGATCAGGGTGCCGGAGCACGCCAACCTTGAGGTTTCGACAACCAAAGGCAAGATCGGTTTGCGTGGCCTATCATCAAGCGCATTGCTTAAGTCCACCTCTGGAAACATTGATGCCGCGGTGAATGACGAGTTGGATCTAAACCTGACGGCTCGCGCTCCCGGCGGCGCAATAGCATCCAATCTGTCGTCCAAACCAGCCACTGACGAACGCGTCTGGCAGGCACGGCTCGGTAGCGGAACTCAACGTCGAACTCTGGATGCGCAAACCGAGACTGGTCGGATCAGTTTTGCGCCTTTGCCAGGTCGTCAAGTAGCTACTTCGACTACCCGGCAGCCGGAATTGCAAGGCTCGAAAACTGTGGTACTCCGATCGGGCACACCCGAAGATCCCAATCAACCAGCAGATCTTGATGAAGGCGATGTGATTCGCGTCGATTCACAACTCGTTACGCTAAACATGAGTGTGGTGGATCGAAGCACTAGCAGGGGAGTAAAGGGACTACTGAAAAACGATTTTCGGTTGTACGAAGACGGCGAAGAACAGAACATCATACAATTTGACTCTTCGAACGCTCCCTTTGATATGTTCCTGTTGATGGATTTGTCGGGGTCAACGAAGGATGTAGTTAAGTTGATCCGCGAAGCAGCCCAGCGTTTTGTTGCTGCTGCACGACCAGGAGATCGGATTGCGGTAATTACTTTCGCTGGCGAGCCTCACATAGTGAGCGAGTTAACGGGAGATCGTGACCTTTTGCGCGAGCGGATACAGACCATCGATACGGTGCGTGGTGATACAAAACTCTACGACGCGACCGTGTTTACGATGAATCGGATTAACGCCGACGCGAAAAAGTCGCGACGGACCGCCATAATACTGATGAGCGATGGACTCGATGGGACCATTCCTGGCATTAGTGGTCAAGTCGGATCAAAAACGCCATATCGTGAAGCACTGCGTAACATCGAAGAATTCGATGGAGTTTTGTATACGCTGTGGCTAAACACGGAATATCAAGCCCTCAGTCCCCTGGATACACAGCCCGAAGCTTTTGACGCCGGCCACGATCGCATGAAAGAAATGGCCGAGTCGGGCGGCGGAATATTCTACGAACTCGAACGACTTACCGATCTTGCGGGAGCGTACGAACAGGTTGTTAGCGACCTCGGTACGGTTTACAGTTTGGCCTATCGTCCTTCAAACAAAAATCGTGATGGAAAATGGAGAGCCATCAAGGTATCTGTGAGTCGATCTAATGGTGTAGCACGAGGCAAGCGTGGCTACTATGCAAACTAACGCAGGGCGACTGCTTAATCTCACTGCCGTTTTGGCAGCACTCTTTCTGCTTACGACAGGAGTGCGTGGTCAGGATCCAGTTGAGATAATCCGAATCGACTCCGATCTGGTTGATTTGAAAGTCAGTGTACTAGGCGCTTCCGCCGCAGTCGCCGCGCCACTACTTGAACAGAAAGATTTTATTGTTCTTGAAGATGGAAAGCCGCAAGACATCGTATTCTTCGCAGCGGCGGATGCTCCGTTTGACTTAGTACTCCTGCTGGACCTTTCCGGTTCGAATTCAAAGAAGTTAAAGATGATTAGAAATTCGGCCAAGCGCTTCATTGATTCAGCAAGGCCAATCGATCGAATTGCCCTGGTTTCTTTCACTGATAGACCAGCCCTCTATTCGTCATTCACACTTGATCGTAAGAAACTCAAGAAAAGTATCGATGATATGGACGAAGCGATCGGTGGCACTAACTTTTGGGACTCATTGAATTATGTTTTGAGCGATATGGTC